>NZ_JASJCS010000076.1 GCF_030065885.1 Ilumatobacter sp.
CGACACAGCGCGAGGCCGGTGTCGGTCTGCTCGAACGCGACCGGTTCGCCCTCCGTCGTTTCGACCGTCGTCACCTTGCCCGCCGCGACGGCCAGTGACGGGAACTCGCTGCGCCCCGACACGTCGATCGCGTGCACCTCGCCGTCGACCGTCAGGTAGCGGGTCGATGCGTCGCCCCACGTCGACCAGGGTTCGGCGTCGGCGAGCAGCGAGGCGTGCGCACGAACCCAGCGGCCCGCCTCGCGCAGGCGCTGCGCATGCGCGGCGGGCAGCCTGCCCGACGCGTCGGGCCCGACGCTCAGCGTGAGGTGGCCGCCCTTGGCGACGACCTCGGTGAGCAACGAGACGATGTCGTGGGCGCTGAGGAGGTGCTCGCCCTGCTCGACGCGGTTGTGGCCGAGGCTGCCGCCCAGGCCCCGCCGGTGCTCCCACGGCTGCACCACGACGTCGTCGGGCAGCACGTAGTCGTAGGTCAGCACGCCACCGCTGTCGGCGAACCAGCGGTCGTTGGCCACCAGGCCGGGGTCGATCGCACGGGCGTTCGCGAGCAACTCGTCGCTGCGCCAGTGGCCACCGCCGCCACCCCAGTGCCCGTCGCCCCAGAGCATCCGCGAGCCGTACCGGTCGACGAGGTCGAGCACGTGGGGGTGGACGACCTCGTCGACGTACGGGTCCTTGGGATAGCGCGCGTCGGCCCAATCGAGCAGCGAGTAGTACGTGCCGAAGCCGAGCTCGGCGCGTTCGCAGGCCGCGGCGATCTCGCCGAGCACGTTGCGTCCCGGCCCCTCGACGAGCACCGTCCGGTCGGAGCCGGGGGCATCCCACCAGCACCACCCGTCGTGGTGCTTGGCGGTCATGACCAGGTACGACATCCCGGCATCGCGGGCGAGCGCCGTCCACTCGTCGGGGTCGAAGTCGTCGAAGGTGAGGAACGGGGCGAAGTCGTCGTAGCGCTCGATGTGCGCCCACCGGTCACGGTGATGAGCGAGCGACTCGACGAGCGGCGATGGCTGCAACAACAGGTCGCCGGCATCGGCGTGCACGTGGGCGCGGTACCAACCCGCGTCCTGCCCCAGCGGCGCCCAGGCGGGAACGGATGCCAGGCTGCAATGGGCCAGCATCCCGAATCGCTCTCGCCGCCACCAATCAGGCTCCCCCATTCCCGCCCATCCTCGCGCGCCGTTCGGGGTCCCGACGAGATCGAGCTGGGCCTTCGGCCCGACGCCGCGCCATGGCGGCGCAACCGTGCCACACTCTCGCCGTGGACGTCGCGCTCGATGAGAAGCTCTCGGCCCTCACCGACCGGTTGGACGGCCTCGGCTCGGTGTTGGTTGCGTTCAGCGGCGGCGTCGACTCCGCGTTCCTGGCCGCCGTCGCGCACCAGGCCCTCGGCCCGGACCGGGCCCGTGCCGTCACCGCGGTGTCACCGTCGCTCGCCGGGGCCGAGGAACGGGACTGCCGGGCGCTCGCCGAGGAGTGGGGTCTGAACTGGTCGTCCGTCGAGACCCACGAGATGGAGCGTGCGGCGTATCGGCTCAACGACGGCGATCGCTGCTACCACTGCAAGGCCGAACTAATGCACGTCGTCGCTCCCATCGCGACGATCAGCGACGCGACCGTCGTGCTCGGGGTGAACGTCGACGACCTCGCCGATCACCGGCCCGGCCAGCAGGCCGCCGTCGAGGCCGGCGCGGTCTTCCCGCTCGTCGATGCCGGGTTCACGAAGCGCGAGGTACGCGCCGCCTCGCAGCACCTCGGGCTGCGAACCTGGGACAAGCCGGCGGGGGCGTGCCTCGCGAGTCGCGTGCCGTACGGCACCGAGGTGTCGGTCGGCATCTTGTCGAGGGTCGAGCGGGCCGAAGCAGCGCTGCGCGACCTCGGGTTCCGGCAGTGCCGCGTCCGGCACTACGACGACATCGCCCGCATCGAGCTCGAGCTCGGCGATCTCCCGGCGGCGGTGGAGCGCTCGGCCGAGATCGTCGAGGCCGTCCGCGCCGCCGGGTACCGGTACGTGACGCTCGACCTCGAGGGGTTCCGATCGGGCAATCTGAACGATGTGCTGGCACGCCCGACCGGCGCGTCGCACGCCGATGTACGGTGACGGCGTGCTCGTCGACGGCATCCACCACGTCTCGCTCAACGTCACCGACACCGGCCGCGCGCTCGAGTTCTACGTCGGCGTGCTCGGGCTCTCGACGCTCGACCGGCCCGACTTCCCGTTCGGTGGGGCCTGGCTCGACGCAGGTCACGGCCGCCAGGTCCACCTGATCGAGGCGTCGGTGCCCGCCGACCTGGGACAGCACGTCGCATTCGGCGTCGCCGACATCGACGCCGTGATCGCACATCTCGAGGCGGCGGGTGTCGACGTGCCCGCCGCCAACGAGGTCGGCGCCACCGGCATCCGGCAGACGTTCATCACCGACCCTGACGGCAACCGGCTCGAGTTCACGCAATCCGCCTGATGGCTGCGCAGACGCGGCGCGACAGGCTCCGGCGACGATCACTGACGATCCCGGCTCTCGTCGCCGGGACGGTCCTCCTGACGCTGCTCGTGCCGGTCTGGCTGCCGCTCGCGCTCGTGCTCGATGCGCTGCGGCTGCGGTTCCGCTTCCCGCTGGCGCGGTTGCTGGCGTTCGCCGTGTGCTGGTGCTGGATCGAGACCGCCGGCGTGCACGCGACCGCCTGGCTGTGGCTGACCGGGCGTGCCGGTGACGCGGGCGCCCACTATCGCCTCATGGGCTGGTGGGCCGGTGCCCTGATGAACGCGATCCGGGTGACGACGCGGATCGAACCGCAGGTCGTGGGGGCCGAGGCGCTCGAGGGCGGGAACGCGATCGTGCTCGCGCGCCACGTGAGCCTCGCCGACTCGTTGCTGTCGGGTTGGGCGACCGCGACCGTCTGCGGCCTCTGGCCGCGGTACGTGCTCAAGAAGGAGCTGCTCTACGACCCGAGTCTCGACATCGTCGGTCTCCGCATCCCGAACCACTTCCTCGACCGCACGGCGACCGACGCCGACGCAGAGCTCGACGCGCTCCGTCGGCTGGCCGCTGGTGTCGGACCCGACGTGGTCGCCGTCATCTTCCCCGAGGGCACTCGTTCGAACGACCAGAAGCGAGCCCGTGCGCTGGAGAAGATCGAGGAGTCCGACCCGGAACGGGCCGCGCGACTCGCTGGTCTGCGCCGGTTGCTCCCACCGCGAGCCGCCGGCACGACCGCGCTGATCGACGGCGCGCCCGACGCCGACCTCGTGCTCGCCTGGCACACGGGGTTCGACGGGCTCGACACGTTCTCGGGCATGATCTCCAAGCTGGCGTCGCCACTCCCGCCCGTGCGCTTCGTCACGACCCGCGTACCCCGCAGTGAGGTGCCGGACGGCGCTGCGTTCCCCCGGTGGCTCGACGATCGCTGGTTGGAGCTCGACGCCGCTGTCGATGCGGCGCTCGGTGACGGCACGATCGACGGCGCGGGCAGTCCGCCATCGGGATCGCAGTGAGCACTGAACCGCCGAACCACCGACGGTGACCTGTCCAGCGCGGAGTCGCGCGGCGCCGCGGACGTCCGAGCCGATCGGAGCAGCCCCGTGTGGCAGGCTGCCCGGTCGCCCCGGGATCGGTTCGGCCGCCCGGCGCCGGGCTGCCTAACGTCGACGCGATGAAGCTCTCGATGTCGATCAACTACTCCGGCGACTTCCACGCCGACGTCCAGCGGGTGCAAGAGCTCGAGAGCGCCGGCCTCGACATCGTGTGGGTGCCCGAGGCATACAGCTTCGACTCGGTGAGCCAGATGGGCTTCCTCGCGGCGAAGACCAGCACGATCAACATCGGGGCCGGGATCCTCAACGTGTACTCGCGGACGGCGACCTGCATGGCCCAGACGGCGGCCGGCCTCGACTACGTCAGCGACGGGCGCTTCGTGCTGGGCCTCGGTGCGTCGGGTCCGCAGGTCATCGAGGGCTTCCACGGCGTCGCGTACGACAAGCCGATGCCGCGGATCCGTGACTACATCAACGTCTGCCGCATGGTCTGGCGGCGCGAGCGAGTGGTCTACGACGGCCCCACCGTGCAGGTGCCGCTGCCCGAGGGGCAGGGGACGGGTCTCGCGAAGCCGCTCAAGCTGATCAACCATCCGGTCCGCGAGCACATCCCGATCTTTTGGGCCTCCTTGATGGGGCTGTCGGTCAAGGCGACCGCCCGGTACGCCGACGGTTGGCTTCCGATCTTCTTCGACCCCGAGAAGTTCCACACGGTCTGGGGCGACGACCTGAAGGCGGGCACCGCCGAGCGGGACGAGTCGCTCGGACAGCTGCAGGTCTCGGCCGGCGGCATGGTCGCGATCGGCGACGAGTTCGCAGGCGAGGCCGCCGACCGGGTGCTCGACATGGCGCGCCCGTCGGTCGCGCTGTACGTCGGCGGCATGGGTGCCCGCGACAAGAATTTCTACAACACGATCTTCCAGAAGTACGGCTATGTCGACGAGGCCGTCGAGATCCAGGACCTGTACCTGTCGGGCAAGAAGGACGAAGCGGCTGCCGTCGTGCCGGGCGAGATGCTGGCCAACACCAACCTGGTCGGCCCGGCCGGCCACGTGAAGGAGCGACTGGCGGCGTACCGGGAGGCCGGGGTGACGCACCTGTCGGTCACTCCGGTGGGCGGCGACCCCGTCCGCACCGTCGAGCAGCTGCGGGAGTTGATCGACTGAGTCGGTTCGGGCTCGCCGCCTCCGCTGCGCGGGCGCTTCGCTCCGCTTCGGCGCTCGCCCGCTTCGGCCATGCGACGCGGTCGACCGGGCAGACGGGCAGCCCAGAGGTCGGGCGACGTCGGGTGGGCGGTGGTTCCCGATCTCGTTTGCAGGCGCGCCGACACGGATGAGACTCTGACGTCGTGGATCGTGAGTCGTGGGACGCCCGCTACGAGACGACCGACTTCGTCTGGACCGACCGGGCCAACGGGTTCGTCGAGCGGCACCTCGCCGACCTTCCGCCCGGTCGTGCGCTCGACCTGGCGGCCGGCGAGGGCCGCAACTCGCTCTGGCTCGCCGCCCGCGGGTGGGCCGTCACCGCCGTCGACTTCTCGTCGGTCGGCATCGACAAGGGTCGACGGCTCGCGACGGAGCGCGGGATCGACGTCGAGTGGGTGGTCGCCGACGTCACCGAGTACGAGCCCCACCGGCCGTTCGACCTGGTGCTGATCGCCTACCTGCAGCTCGCCCTGCCGAGTCGAACCGCGGTGTTGCGCCGGGCAGCGACGTGGGTCGCTCCCGGCGGCTCGCTGTTCGTCGTGGCGCATGATCGCTCGAACGTCGAGCACGGCCACGGGGGACCACCGTCGATCGGGGTGTGCTACGACCTCGACGAGACCGTCGCCGCGCTCAACCCGCTCGCGGCCGACGTGGCCGAGGTGGCGACGCGGACCGTGCCGACACCCGACGGCGACCGCGAAGCCCTCGACACGATCGTGCTCGCCCGTCGGTAGGACACCGGCGCCGGTCGCGGAGCGGGCGGGCTCGCTGCGACTGGTGATCGGCGAATCTGCCGTAGCCTGGCGGACGTGGACGACGACCGAGCCATCGCCGAGGAACCCGGAGAGCCCGATCTGCTCGACCGCGTGTTCGGCGAGGACGAGCGTGCCGCTGCGGCACACGCCGAGTCGCTCATCGTCCACGAGGAGCGACTCGCCGAGCAGCGGCGGTCCGCGATCGATGCGGGGAGGCGAAAGGGCGGCGTCGCCGGCGCCGCGATGGCGGGCGCGATGCTCGCCGTCGCCGAGATCTACGAGGGCCCGCGCAAGGACGACGCACCGGTGACGGTCGAGGCGAGCGGCGACCCGCACGACCTCGACAAGGACGGCCTCGACGTCAGCGTGGGCGACGTCGACGTCGCGGCACCGCCGCTCGAGCGCATCGACCCAGCCGTCGACGACCGCAAGCGCCCGCAGGTCTGACCGTCGACGGCCGCCGTCGACGAGCGTAAGCGCCCGCAGGTCTGATCGTCGACGGCCGCCGTCGACGACCGCAAACGCCCGCAGGTCTGATCGTCGACGGCCGCCGTCGACGACCGTAAGCGCCCGCAGCTGTCGTCAGTTCCCGTCACGCTCGGGGTTCGACGTCGCCAGTCGATCGGCGATCCCCTGGAGCAGCGCCGACGGCGGCGCCCCGGTCTCCTCGAGCACGTCGAGGAACAGGCCGCCCGGAATCCGCCAGACATCGGCATCGGTCGCCGCCGTGACGGTTGCTGCGCGCGGTGAGCGCTCGATCAAGCCGATCTCGCCGAACCAGTCGTCGCGATGCATGTCGGGCATCGAGCGCCCGTCGACCGTCACGCCGAACGTGCCGGCCCGGATGACGAAGAGATCGTCGGCCGCATCACCTTCGACGATGACCGTGGTCCCGGCAGCGATCCGCTCGGCCGAGATCGAGGCGGCGACGCGCTCGAGCGCCGAGCTCGGTGCGCCGTCGAAGAGGTCGAGTGCGGCGAGCACGTGTACCGAGGGCCCCAGCTCGCGGCTGCGCTCGACCGAGCGCCGGGACAGCGCCACCATCGCCGGCAGGCTGCCGAGGCCGGCGACCACGATGATCCCGGCTACCGCGAGCACCGATGCCCGGAGCCCGATCGGGTCGATCACCAACGGGACGGCGAGCGCGCCCGCCAGTCGTCCCAGGTTGGCGGACCCGTTGACGGCGCCGAACACGCGACCGAGCCGTGACGGGTCGACGATGCGCTGCACCGTGACCACCGATGCGACCTCGAACGCCACCATGCCGATGCCGACCGGGACCAGCAACGCCGACGCGAGCCACAGGTCGTCGACGGCGACCAGCGAGCCCAGCGGGCCCGCAGTGAGCACGACCGCGACGACCACGACCACCACGAGCCGGCGCGGGTCGGCGATGCGGCCGGCGAGCGGGATCGCGACGACGGCGCCGAGGCCCACCGCACCGGAGAGGTAGCCGATCGCCGCCGGATCGGCGTCGAGGAAGTCGCGCACCACGAGGACGAGCAGCACCATCTCTGCGCCGCGCACGAAGTACATCGCTCCGACGAGGCTGATCAGCACCCGCAAGCCGGCGACCTTCGGGACGTCGACGTGCCCGTCCTCGGAGCGCTTCGGCGCGGGCAACGGTCGGCGTCCGACGTGCGAGCGCGGCATCCCGCGCAGTGCGCCGGTCAGCAGCGCGGCAACGAGATACGCGGCCGCTGTGACGACATAGCCGGCGCCGGTCGACCACGCCACGATCCCGACACCCACCATCGGACCCACGAACGTCATCACCTGCTTGATGGTGCTGAGGTGGGCGTTCGCCGTTGCGAGGTGACGCTCGCCAACGATGGCGGGTACGGCTGCCGTCAACCCGGGCCGGAGCGGGACGCCCACGACATACGCGAGCGCGACCATCGTGAGTGTGACCGCCGGCCCGGCGCCGACCTCGACCAACACGGCGGCCCCGAGGATGATCGCCGCTCGTACCACCCCGGTGTCGACGAGCAGGCGTCGCACGTTGCTGCGGTCGATCAGCGCGCCGGCGGGCCAGCTGAGCAGCGCTCGCGGTCCGAGCCGCGCGACGACCGCAAGTGCGAGCAGCAGGCTGTAGTTCGCCTCGTCGGCGAACGTGACGACGAGCGCGACCCACAGGACGCCGTCCGCAATGCCCGTCAGCCCCTCGGCTGCATAGAGGACCGGTGCGCCGGACCGTTCCGTGAGCGAGCCTCGCTCGGCTGCTGTACCCCGCATCCCGACCTGTCGGCCTCCGATTCCCACGAGCGGCCGGGTCGACCGCGAGTCGGCGTGGACGTTAGCTCGCTGCCCGCTCCTGAACGGGAGTCTTGGGCTCGAGAGCCGTCGCTCCGACGTAGGCGCCGGGTCGCGCGAGGAACCCGCGGTGCCAGCGGCTCGGGGACGTGGCGATCGCCCTCGGCTCGTCCTCGAACATCCAGCGGGCGAAGTTGCGCCGGCCCCACTCACCGCTCGCCTCGACGACCCGGATCGCACCGCGGGCGCCGACGGGGGACCGCAGGACCGCGCCCAGTCGCTTGGACATCCGGTGGTCGGCGAAGAGGTGGTGCTCGACCTCGCGCTCGTACCGCCGTGCGACGAGCTCGGGTTGCAGTGCCCCGCCCGACACGATCGCCTCGGCAGCGAGGCGCCCGGTCAGGAGCGCCTGCCCGATGCCCTCGCCGGTCATCACGTCGGTGGCGGCGGCGGCATCGCCGACGAAGAGGACCCGTCCCCGGGTGAGTGCGACCTCGTCGACTCGGGCGGGAATCGGCCAGGCGGTGTGCCGGCCCTCGAGCTCGAAGCCCGGCCCGAGCGCGTCGACCACATGGGGTCGTGCGAGCAGGTCGCGCCACAGCGTGGCCATGTCCTGCACCCGGCGCTCGCCGTCGCGGAGCACACCGAACCCGATGTTGACCCGGTTGCCGGGGAGGGGGAACGACCATGCGTAGCCCGGGAGGAGGTCCTCCTCGAACCAGACGATCAGCTGCTCGGCGGCGGGACCGGTGACGTTGCGGGCGTACTGCCGGAACGCGTGCCACTCGCCGCGATAGCTCGGCAGTCCGGCGCCGACGGCCTTCCTGACGGGGCTCCACATGCCGTCTGCGGCGACGACGTAGCGGCAGCGGACGGAGCCGAGCCGCTCGACGGTGACGTCGACGTGGTCGCCGTCGGTGATGTCGACGCCGGTGACCCCGTGTCCGTCGCGGACGGTGATGCCCATCCGGCGAGCGGTCTCGACCAATTCGTGATCGAGCGACATCCGAGGGGCGACGGCCGCGTACATCCCGGAGTCGGGGAGCGGCACGACGACGGTGCGGCCCGACGGCGACCGCAGCACGGCACCGTCGACCGTCTGCCAGCCGTCGACCAACGAGGGGTCGAGGCCGAGCTGCTCGAGCTCACGCAGTGCCAGCGTCGTCAGGCCGTCGCCGCAGCACTTGTCGCGCGGGAAGTGCGCCTTGTCGACGACGAGGACGTCCCGGCCGGCGCGGTGCAGCTCGATCGCCGCCGCGATGCCGGCCGGCCCGGCGCCGACCACCAACACGTCGCACGAGGAGTTCACAGCGTGCAGGCTACGGCTCGGTCGGCTCGTTCTCCTGCCCTGCGCCGAACCTACGATGCCGGCCCATGAGTCGTCTGTGTGAAGGTCGTGTCGCCATCGTCACCGGAGCCGGTCGGGGGATCGGCCGCGAGCATGCCCTCAGCCTCGCCCGCCACGGAGCGAAGGTCGTCGTCAACGATCTCGGCGGTGCCGTCGACGGAACGGGTGACGACCTCACCCCTGCCCAGTCGGTCGTCGCGGAGATCGAGGCGATGGGTGGCGAGGCGATCGCCAACGGCGAGAGTGTGTCGGACTTCGCCGGCGCCGAGCGGATGGTGCAGGCGGCGGTCGAGGCGTTCGGCGATCTCCACATCCTGATCAACAATGCGGGAATCCTCCGCGACCGCATGTTGTCCAACATGACCGAGGCCGAGTGGGATGCGGTGGTCGACGTGCACCTCAAGGGCACGTTCGCGCCGGCCCGCCATGCGGTCGGGTACTGGCGCGAACGCGCCAAGGCGGGCGAGCCGGTGAGCGGCCGGATCGTCAACACCACCTCGGTGTCGGGCATCTACGGCAACCCTGGGCAGACCAACTACGGCGCCGCCAAGGCCGGGATCGCGGCGTTCACCCAGATCGCAGCGCTCGAGGTCGCCCGCTACGGCGTCACGGTCAACGCCGTCGCGCCGGTGGCGTTGACGCGGATGACCGAGAACCTGGGACCGGCTCCCGAGTCGGACGAGGAGCGCGAGGCGCGGTCGCCGATGTGGATCGCCCCGATCGCGACGTGGCTGGCCTCGGAGGAGGCCGGCCACGTGAGCGGGCGCGTGTTCGAGGCGTCCGGCCAGTTCCTCGCCGTGGCCGAGGGGTGGGTTCGCGGGCCGACCACCGACCCGGTCGACGACCCGACACAGCTCGGCCCCGTCGTCGCCTCGCTGCTCGACGGCGCACGGCCGAATTCGGGGATGAACGGCCAGCCCGGCACGTGGCCTCAGCCGGGCGCCGAGCGCTGAACCGTCGTCGCCCTGGCGACCGCCCGCGAACGGGCTGCTACTGGGAGCCGCCTGCGAACGGGCTGCTACTGGGAGCCGCCCGCGAACGGGCTGCTACTGGGAGCCGCCCGCGTACGGGCTGCTACTGCGAACGGGCTGCTACTGGGAGCCGCCCGCGAACGGGTGGCTACTGGGAGCCGCCCGCGACTTCCCCGACCAGCAGCTCGGGCCGCACGTTGGTGTAGTTGGGGACGTCGCCCATGATCTTGGCGCCGTGCTCGGCCATCGCCGCGTTGAAGGCGTCCTGGCTGGTGACCGACATCCACCCCATCGCGGCGTACTTTCCATCGGCGATGGACGCTGCGCCCCACCCGTGGCAGTCGTCGCCCACCGCCTCGGCCAGCATGGGCATGTGCGTTGCGGTGTAGTAGTCCATGTCGAACGTGGAGTCGTCCGTGCGTGGGTAGAGGATCGTGACGGCAATCATGCCGCGAGTCTTCCAGACCGGGTGGTCGCCGACCCGCAGCGGAGGTTGACTGGCCGCGATGTCCCCCGACCCGAAGAAGCTGACCACGCTGCTGCTCGACGTCGATCGGCTGGCGGTGGCCGGGGCGTTGGCGGTGGCCGGGCAGACGACCGACGAGCTGGCCGAGCGCACCGGCCTCGATCGCCGCGTGCTGCTGGCGGCGGTCGGTGATCTGCGTGCCGCAGGGATCGTCGCCGACGAGGGTGGCACGTACGTCCTCGATCGAGCTGCGCTGCGAGAGGCGGCCAGGCGTGCCGCCGACCTCGACATCCCGATGGACCCGGTCATCGGGTTCGGCATGACCGCCGACGAACAACTCGTGCTCGAGCGCTACTTCTCGGGCCGCGTGCTCGACGACATCCCGGCGCAGCGGGCCAAGCGCCTCGTCGTGCTCCAGCGACTTGCGCTCGAGTTCGACATCGGACGTCGATACGTCGAGCCGGACGTCAACGAGATCCTCGGTGCGTTCAACCCCGACTGGTCCTCGCTGCGCCGATACCTCGTCGACGAGGGCTTCCTCGACCGCGATCACGCCGACGGCCAGAACGTGTACTGGCGCAGTGGCGGTCGCGTCACCGACCTTCCTCCAGCTTGAACCGACCGCGTACGCTCGTCGCCGTGGGTATGTACAAGACGTTCCGGTCGGTCGTGAGGTTCCGCGAGCTCGAGCTCGATCCGGTCGAGCGGCGGCTGCGTTCGGCAGCGACCATCGAGGACCTCCGCCGGATCGCGAAGCGTCGGCTGCCGAGGGGTGTCTTCGACTACTTCGACGGCGGTGCCGAGGACGAACGGACGTTGGCCAACAACTCGGCCGGGTTCGCCAAGCTCGAGTTCCGGCCGAACGTGCTCCGCGACGTCAGCGAGCTCGACGTCTCGACCACGCTGTTCGGTCACCAGGTCGCGATGCCGCTGATGCTCGCCCCCACGGGGTACACCCGGATGGCCACGTCAGATGGCGAGTTGGCCGTCGCGCGGGCGGCGGCGAGGGCCGGCGTGCCGTACTCGCTGTCGACGATGAGCACCCGCTCGATCGAGGAGGTCGCAGCGGTCAGCGACGGGCCGAAGTGGTTCCAGGTCTACACGTGGAAGGACCGCGGCCTCGTCGAGGAGCTGGTCAAGCGAGCGCTCGTCGCCGGCTACGAGGGCCTCTGGCTCACCGTCGACACCGCGGTGCTCGGCCGTCGCGAGCGCGACGTCCGGCGCGGCTACACGATCCCCCCGAAGATCGGCCTCGACACCATCGTCGACGGCATCATCCATCCCGCGTGGACGTACGACTTCCTGACCCACGATCCCATCCAGTTCGCCAACGTCGTCGGCCGCGACGGCGCCGACGGCAGCGAGGGCATCGACCTCGCCGGCCACGTGATGTCGCAGTTCGACCAGCGGCTCTCGTGGAAGGACATCGAGTGGCTGCGCGGCATCTGGGACGGGCCGATCATGCTCAAGGGCATCCAGACGGTCGACGACGCGGAACGGGCCGTGGCGATGGGCGTCGAGGGGATCGGGCTCTCGAACCACGGCGGTCGACAGCTCGATGACGCCCCGGCGCCGATCGAGCTCGCCGAGCCGGTCGCGCAGCACGTGCAGGGTCAGGCGACGATCATCGTCGACGGTGGCGTGCGGCGCGGGAGCGACGTGGTGAAGGCGTTGGCGCTGGGCGCCGACGGCGTCTCGATCGGTCGGCCCTACCTGTTCGGCCTGGCGGCGGGAGGCGAGCGCGGCGTCGACCACGTCCTGCGGTTCTTCCGCGAGGGGATCGAGCGCACGATGGCGCTGACCGGCCGCACGAACGTCTCCCAGATCGATCGCGACCTGGTGCGCTGGCGCGACTGATCTGAGATGACTCCGACACGACGGATCGGTAGGTTCGAGCGCATGTCGGTGCTCGCTCAACTCCGCGGATTCGTTCGTGCCCTCGCGTCGGGTGAGGGGGCGAGGCGCGGGCCGCGGCACCGCGGCGACATCGTCGCCGACGTGGCCAGCGACGTGCTGAGCAAGACGGGCGGGCGGGCCGTGAGTGGCGGCCAGACGTTCGATCACATCGCAGACGGTGCCGAGAACTACGACAAGTCGTTCGGCAACGAGGACTGAGGTGATCGGGGCCGACCGTCGAGCCGGCCCGCCACCACGCATCTGGCATCTGCCGCCGGTCCCTTCGAGCGCATGTCGGTGCCGGCTCAGCTCCGTGGGTTCGTCGGGGCGTTCTGCTCCGGTGCCGGGTCGACGAGGCGTCCGCCGCAACGACATGACCGGGGACGGCCCGCTGCACGACAACGCGTCGTTCGACGACGAGTGAATCGTCGCGATCAGCGCGGCAGCGCTCGTCGCACGTACTCGTCGAAGTGGGGGATCGCGAACTCGACCCAGCCGTAGCGGGGTGCGTAGATGATCCCCTCGCCGATCAGGCGCTCGCGGAAGGCCGCGACCTGGGGTGTCTGCATGTCCATCGCCGCGGCGACCTCGCCGGACCGGTGCGGTCCCGGCCCCAACGACGACAGGCCCTGCACGTAGGCGACCTCCGACGCCGGGATCCGGGCGATGCGGGCGGCGAAGAACGAGGAATCGAGGGCGTGGTTCGCATGCGGGGCGGCGCGTTCGACGTCGTCGGCCGAGATCGGCTCGTCGAACGCGGTGTTCCACGTGTGGTACGCCCACGTCTGCACGAAGAACGGGAACCCGTCCGACCGGTCGATGATCGCCTCGGTCGCCGCCTCGGCCCACTCGACGCCGATCTCCGACGCCGGCCGCCTGATCGCGCTCGCGACCTGCGCTGGGCTGAGCGGACCGAGATCGGCCACAGCGAACATCCGCTCGGCGTAGGTGGCGGCGCGGGCGACGTCGCCGACGAGGTTGGGCAGGCCGGCGAGGACGCACGCCAGCGGCAACCCGTCCTGACCGCACCGGTGCACGCCGGCGAGGATTCGCCGCAGATCGTCGCGGGCGATCATCTGTGCCTCGTCGATCGCCAGCAGCACGCCCAGATCGTGGTCGGCGGCGGCGGTGGCGAGGTCGGTGATGACGTCGGCGAGCGCTTCGCGATCGGGCGTCGCAGCGGTGCGCTCGACGGTGACTCCGGTCCCCGCCAGCGTGATCGCCACCGACTCGATCGAACGCAGCGCTCGGGTGACCTTCTGGCTGCGGTCGAGGTCCTCGAGGATCCGCCGGGCCTGTCGGAGCAAGCTGCGGAGCGAGTCGTTGCCGCCAACCGCCTCGATCCGCACGACCCGGTAGCCGACGTGCTGGGCGAGTGCGGCCAGCTTGCCGAGCAGCACGGTCTTCCCCACGCCGCGGAGCCCCGTGATCAGCTGATGCTGGCTCGTTCGTGACGAACGGATCCGTTGCAGCGCGACGTCGAACGCCTCGATGATCGCGTCGCGCCCGACGAGCGCCGGGGGAGGGGTGCCGGCACCGGGTGCGTACGGGTTGGCGATCGGGTCGTACCGTTCATCCGACATGCCGTCAGTTTAACGAGATGCGCTAATCCATGGGCAGCTTGGGAAGCCACCTGTCGGCCCACGGCGCCGACGCTGCAAACCGGAGCCCGGCTGCCCGCAGTGCCGCACTACGCTCGCAGGGCGCCCGACGCTGAGGAGCCACTGATGACGAGCATCCACCACCTGACGACCGAGCAGCTCGAGGCCGGCGACGGCCATGCGCGCGAGAGCCCGTCCGACGGCGGCACGGTCGAGATGATCGTCTGCCGGCCCGGCATCGACGAGCGACGAGTGCTCGAGGAGGGCCGGCTCGTCGTCGGCGACGGGCTGGTCGGCGACAACTACCTCGACCGCCCGGCGAAGGGCGACGACAAGCCGCACCCCGAGGCGCAGCTCAACCTCATGAACAGCCGGGTCGTCGATCTGGTGGCCGAGGGGCGGCGCGATCGGTGGTCGCTCGCCGGGGATCAGTTCTTCGTCGACTTCGACCTGTCGGCGGACAACGCTCCGGCCGGCACCCGGCTGTCGATCGGCACCGCCGTCATCGAGGTCTCCACGAAGCCCCACAACGGCTGCGCCAAGTTCGCCGAACGATTCGGCATCGACGCGGCGCGCTGGGTCAACGCCGACAAGGCGGCCCGCCGTCGCGGCATCAACGCGATGGTCGTGCAGGCGGGGGTCGTCCGCGCCGGCGACCGGATCACCAAGCTCGACTGACGCCGTCACTACCGTGGCGGGCCGTGACCGACCCGATCGACGAACAGGTCGACGAGCCCGCCGACGAACCCGAACACGAATCCGAACACGCAGCCGTCATGGAACGACTCGACGTGATCGACCATCCCGATGCCGACGATCCGGCTTCGCCGTCGGCAACGGTGGTACTCGCTCGCGACGGCGAGGACGAGCTCGAGGTGTTGATGATCCACCGGGGCGCCGAGACGGCCTTCGGCGGGATGTGGGCGTTCCCGGGGGGCGTGATCGAGGAAGACGACATCCCGGCCGGCACCGAACCCGACCCCCTCCCGGCCGCACGGCGGGCGGCCGTACGCGAGACGCAGGAAGAGCTCGGCCTGCACATCGACGAGGCGTCGCTGGTGTGGTGGAGCCATTGGCTGCCGCCGGCCGACTCACCCCGGCGCTTCTCGACCTGGTTCTTCCTGGCGCCCGGCGGTGACCGGCACGCCGACGAGCACGTCGCCGTCGATGGTGACGAGGTGATCGTGCACGAGTGGATCGCACCGGCGAATGCGCTGGCCCGCCAGGCAGCCGGCGAGATCCTCATCGCGCCGCCGACGTTCATCACGCTCGAGCAGTTGCATCGTTACGGCGACGTCGCGTCGGCGCTCGCCGCCGCCGATCCGCAGCACTTCGCCACCGAGATCGCGTTCGGATCGGACGGCGTCCGCATCTGCCTGTGGGAGGGCGACGCCAGCTACGGCCTCGGCGACCCGATGGTGCAGGGTCCCCGGCGCCGGCTCGTGATGGACGAGGCCGCGGGCTGGCGGTACCTCAACACGGTCGGTTGATCCAGCGCCGCGTCCACCAACGTTTGCCCCGTTCGCCGGCCCAACGCACCGCTGTCTTCGTTCCGGCGTCCTCGAAAGTGCGCACGACAGTTCCTTCGTCGCCGCGCCTCGCCAGCGGCGCGTTGGACTCGGCGCGCAACAGCGCAGACGTTGCCGGCCAGGGCACTAGCGTCCCTCGTGTGTCGTACCACTCGTTGCGCTCTGCGGCGTCGGCGTTCTCGATCCGGTCGCTCTCGTCGGTCGGTTCGATCAACGGCGTCGGTTCTGCCGGCTCGATCGCCTCGATCGGCTCGGCGGGTTCGATCCTCTCGATCGGCTCGGCCGGTTCGATCCTGTGCCTGGGGTCGGCGGGATCACTGCTGTCGATCGGCTCGGCCGGCTCGATCCTGTCGTTCAACAGCAGCGAATCGATCCTGCACTGGAGCGGCGAGCGAATGACCCTCGGGCAGGTCGCCGCGCTCGCTGCGATGATCACGGGCGTCGGCGTCGCGGCGGGCGCCATCACGGGCGCGGTCGCCCGGGGCCTGAGCCGTCGCGCCTGAGCTCGGGGCACATCCGACCTCGAGCCTCCGGACCACCGGATTCGCTTGCCGTTCAGCGAACGCGGCGCGACTGTGGAATCGCGGCTTGTCCGCGGCGGCAGAGGAGGACCGATGAGATCTCGTTGGATCGCCCTGATCGCCGCTCCGGCCCTGGTGCTGACGGGGTGCGGCGGCGACGACACGACAGCGGGTACCACACCCGACGACGTCACGGATGTGTCGGTGACCGAAGCGCCGTCGACCGTGGCCGAGGCCACGACGACCGTCGCCATCACGACCGTTCCGGCGACGACGGTCCCGGAGACGACCGAGCCTGCGACGACACCTCCGGCGTCCGCGACGACCGAGTCGGTGACCACGACGACGTCGCTGCCCGACGGCCCGGACGGCCCGGACGGCCTCCTGGCGTTGCTCGAGGCGGGCGACGTCACGCTGGCCGCCACGTCGCCCGACGGTGGTGTCTCGGGCGAGATCCTCGACGTCTCGCTCGTCAACGAGACCGACGAGGAGCTGGCCTTCGTCGTGCCGTGCGGATTCGTGTTCGTACCGGAGTACGAGGAACCGGAGGACCCCGACGACGGCGACGAGGGAGGCAGCAGCCCGATCGAGATCAGCGGCGACCAGCGGATGATGGTCGTGCAGGCTTCCGACGTCGTGCTCGGGCCCGGCGGTACGGCGGTCGCCACCCCGTACGTGATGTGCGTCGACAGCGACCGTCCTGCCCCGGAGGGCGGGGCGGTCTACGGCGCCGGTTCGATGACGACCGACGAGCTGCTCGAGCTCGCCGAGTGCATCTGCGGGCGCGACCTCGGTGCGGAGCTCGATCCGATGACCGGAGCGATGAGCCTGCAGCTCGCCGTCTGGGCCGTCGCCGACGGCGAGCTGCCCGCGGTCGACGACCTGTCCGAGATCGAGGGTGCGCTCGGCGACGTGGTCGGCGGTGGGCTGGGTCTCGGCCCCGAGGAGCTCGCCGAGCTCGAGGAGCTCACGGGCATCCCGGGCTTCGACATGGATGCGATGCTCGAACAGGCGATGCGGTTCCTGGAGGACTACCAGACGGGCGCGGCGACCTGGCTGGAGGAGTGCGGCGTCGAGCTCACGGGCGCGTGAGCGCGACCGATCGGCGGTGCGGCGCAGCGCTGCGGCAGGAGCCGTTCCCGAGCCGCCTCAGGTCATGCGGTGGTGGTGGCGGCCTCCGTGCAGGAGCCGGTCGACCCGCCGGTGCGAGATGCTGCGCCCGTCGATGAGATAGGCGAGGACGTGGAACGCCAGGCCGATGCCCCACGCCACCGTGACCCAGTACGCCCACTGGGCACCGTCCTGCCCGACCCACAGGTCGAGGAACCACAGGAACGCGTTGATGATGGCGAACGTGCCCACGTGCCACATGAGATCCTCGAAGTAGCGGGCCTCACGCTCGGCGAGCTGCTCCGGGGTCCGCTGCTCCAACCCTGCCATGACGCACTCCTTCCTGTCGGCTGCGTCCATGGTGCGCCCGTCGCGGGCCGGTGACACAGGGCCACAGGGCCCGAATCGGCCGATGACGCCGGTGGGGAGCCGGGCGCCCGTCAGCCGATCGAAGCGAGGTGCGCGACGACCTCACCGAGCGGAACGTCCCGGCGGTCGCCGGACCGCCGGTCCTTGATCTCGACCAGGCTCTTCGAGGGATCGTCGGCGTCGATGCCTCGGCCGCACACCACGATCGTGGGGACACCGATCAGCTCGGCGTCCTTGAACCGCACGCCCGGTGACACACCCTCGCGATCGTCGAAGAGCACCCGCAGACCGGCCGCTTCGATCTCGGCGGCCAATGACTCGGCAGCCGGCCGCTGTGGTCCGCCTTCCTTGCCGGCGATCACGAGGTGCACGTCGGCCGGTGCGACTTCGCGCGGCCAGCAGAGCCCGAGGTCGTCGTGGTTCGTCTCGGCGATGGCGGCCACGGCGCGCGACACACCGATGCCGTACGAGCCCATGGTCACGGTCACGAGCTGACCGGACTCGTCCTGCACCTGCAGCCCGAGCGCGTCGGCGTACTTGCGCCCGAGCTGGAAGATGTGACCCATCTCCACACCGCGGGCGATCTCGAGCGCCTCGCCGCAGTTCGGGCAGGTGTCGCCGGATCGCACCTCGGCCGCCTCGATCACGCCGTCGGCGGTGAAGTCGCGCCCGTACGTCAGGTCGATGACGTGCTTGCCGGCCTCGTTGGCACCCGTCACCCACCGGGTGCCGTCGACGATGCGCGGGTCGACGAGGAACCGGATGCCCGACGTGCCCGTCGAGCCGAGCGTGCCAGGCCCGATGTACCCCTTGACGAGTGCCGGGTGGGCGGCGAAGTCGGCCTCCTCGAACGGTTCGAGCTCGGCCGGTGCCACCTGGGCCCCGAGCCGCTTCTCGTCGACCTCGCGATCGCCGGGCACGCCGACGGCGAGCGGCTCGGTGGTGCCGTCGGGGTGGCGGAGCTTGACGACGACGTTCTTCATCGTGTCGGCGGCCGTCCACGGGCCGTCCGGGCGGTCGAACTCGCCGTGGGCGTTGAGGTGGTCGACCAGCGTCTCGATCGTCGGTGTGTCGGGGGTGTCGGCGACTCGGGCCGCCGGCGCCCCGTCGAGCGGGATCGGATCGGGAACCGGCACCTCGACCGCCTCGGTGTTGGCGGCGTAGCCGCACGACGGGCAGCGCACGTAGGTGTCCTCGCCGACCTCGATCGGCGTCAGGAACTCCTCGGACGCCGACCCGCCCATCGCACCGGACATCGCGGAGACGATCACGACCGGCAGGCCGAGCCGCTCGAACGTCTTGATGTACGCCTCGCGGTGCCGGTCGTACGAGCGCTGGAGGCCCTCGTCGTCGACGTCGAAGCTGTACGAGTCCTTCATCAGGAACTCGCGGCCGCGGAACAGCCCCGCTCGGGGCCGGGCCTCGTCGCGGTACTTCGTCTGGATCTGGTAGATCGAGAGCGGCAGGTCCTTGTACGAGCCGTAGAGGTCCTTGACGAGGAGCGTGAACATCTCCTCGTGGGTGGGGGCGAGGAGGAAGTCGTTGCCGTGCCGGTCGTGCAGGCGGAACAGGTCGTCGCCGTAGTCGACCCACCGTCCGGACGTCTCGTAGGGCGCCTTCGGAAGCAGGGCCGGGAAGTGGACCTCCTGGAACCCGGCAGCGTCCATCTCCTCGCGCACGATCTGCTCGATGTTCCTGAGCACGATCCAACCGAGCGGGAGCCAGCTGAACCCGCCGGGCGCGGCACGGCGGATGTAGCCGGCTCGCACGAGGAGCCGGTGCGACGGCACCTCTGCATCGGTGGGGTCTTCACGCAGGGTCCGCAGGAACAGGTTCGACATCCGGAGCACGGGGCGACGATACCCGTCGACCCAGCGTGCCGGGCCGGGGGATCGGCCGCCGCTCGACTGCCGTCGACCCGCGCCATGCCGACGCCGAGCGACGACGGGTCTCGACCTCACGAGCGTTCGACGGCGTACGTTGCCCGGGATGGTGGCGATGGATGAGACGTCGGTCGAGCAGTACCTGCGCCGGATCGCGGCCGAACCGCCGTCGGCGCCGACCGTCGAAGCGCTCGCTGCGCTCCAGATGGCCCACCTGCTGCGGGTGCCGTTCGAGAACCTCGACATCCACCTGGGCGTGCCGATCGTGCTCGATCCGGCGTCGATCCGTTCGAAGGTCGTCGATCGACGGCGGGGTGGCTACTGCTACGAGCTCAACTCGGCGTTCGGTGCGCTCCTCGCCGCGATCGGCTTCGGGGTGACGACGGTGTCGGCGCGAGTCGCGGCCGCCGACGGCGAGCTCGGTCCCGACTTCGACCACATGGCCCTGATCGTCGACACGCAGGACGGCGACGAGCGCCTCCTCGCGGACGTCGGCTTCGGCGACGCCTTCACGGTGCCGGTGCCGCTGATCGACGGCGGTGTCCAACCCGATCGCGACCGGCGCGTCCGGCTGGCGAGACGCGCCGGCGCCGACTGGCACTACGAGGAGGATCGGGGAGACGGTTGGGAGGTGCGGTACGCCTTCACGACGGTGGGCCGCGCGTTGAGCGACTTCGAGGCGATGAACCATCATCAGCAGACGTCGCCCGACAGTCACTTCACCCGACAGCCGGTCTGCAGCCTCCTGACGGCCGAGGGGCGGCGCACGATCTCGGGCGACCGCCTGATCGTGACGAACGCAGGTGCGCGCACCGAACGCACCCTCGCACCCGCCGAGGTCGATCGCGAGCTGCGAGAGCGGTTCGGGCTGCAGCTCGCACGCCGCTTCCCGCCGTGACCGCACGACGGATGCGGGATCGGCCCGATCGAGGTCGCCGCCCGGCCGCACCCGCCGACCCCCGGCCAACCGGGGCCGTTCGGGGATATACTCGATTCGCTAATTGATTGAGGTCATCGATCAAGGCGTGGGCACGTCCCACGCCTTGTTGTGTGAAAGGAGGCGAATCGAGATGACGGACACACCCGTGGTGCAGCGCATCCGCGACCTGGTCGACCCGATCGCCTCCGATCTCGAGCTCGACCTCTACGACGTCGAGCAGCGCGGCGGCACCATGCGCGTCACCCTGGACACGCCGCCCGGGTCCGAGGCCGGCATCGACCTCGACAAGCTGGCGCTCGCCACCCGCCTGATCTCGCGTGAGCTCGACCACCAGGATCCGGTGCCCGGCCGGTACACGCTCGAGGTGACGAGCCCGGGCGTCGAGCGGAGCCTGCGCACGCCGGCCCACTTCCAGCGCGAGGTCGGCAAGACGATCAACGTCCGGCTCGCCAACGTCGACGCCGATCAGCGCCGCCTCGAAGGCGTGCTGGTGGCCGCCGACGAGGGCACGGCGACGCTGCGCCTCGACGGCGACGACGGCGGTGAGGTCGAGCGGACGATCGCGATCGACGAGATCGATCGTGCACGAACGGTGTTCGTGTGGGGCCCGAAGCCGAAGCCGGGCGGCAAGGGCGCAGGCAAGAGCAAGGGCGCTGGCAAGAAGAAGAGTCCGAAGCAGCAGCAGTCGAAGAAGGAGTCATCGTGAGCAATCTCGACATGAGCGAAGCCATCCGCCTCCTCGCGCAGGAGAAGGCGATGTCCGAGGAGGACCTCCTGCACGTGCTCGTCGATGCGCTCGCCAGCGCCTACAAGCGCCGGCCGGGTGCCGCCGACGAGGTCGTGGTCGAGGTCAATCCGACCACGATGGACTTCACCTTCACCGCCTACGACCTCGACGAGGACGGCAACTGGGTCAACGAGCGCGACGACACGCCGAAGAAGGAAGAGCTCGGCCGCATCGCGGCCCAGACGTTCCGCCAGGTGATGGGGCAGCGCATCCGCGAAGTCGAGCGCGATCGCAAATTCGAGGAGTACGCGAACCGCGAGGGCGACATCGTCACCGGCATCATCCAGCAGACTGACACCCGGTACACGCTGCTCGACCTCGGGCGGGTTGAGGCGCTGCTGCCGCAGGCCGAGCAGGTGCCGTACGAGCGTCCGACGCCCGGCGATCGTTCGAAGGCGTACATCGTCGAGGTCCGCAAGACGGTGAAGGGGCCACAGATCGTCGTGTCGCGCACCCATCCGGGCCTCATCAAGCGGCTGTTCGAGCTCGAGGTGCCCGAGATCGCCGACGGCATCGTCGAGATCAAGGCCTGTGCCCGCGAGCCCGGCCACCGCACGAAGATCGCCGTGCTCTCCAACGACCACAACGTCGACCCGGTCGGCGCCTGCGTCGGCGCCCGCGGTGCCCGCGTCCGGATGGTCGTCAACGAACTGCGCGGCGAGAAGATCGACATCGTGCCCTTCAGCGAGGACCTGGCCGACTTCGTCGCCAAGGCGCTGTCGCCGGCGAAGGTCAACCAGGTCAACATCTCCGAGGACGGCACGGCGGCCGACGTCATCGTGCCCGATCACCAGCTCAGCCTGGCGATCGGCCGTGAGGGGCAGAACGCTCGCCTCTCGGCCCGCCTGACCGGCGTGCGCGTCGACATCCGCTCCGAGACGCAGGTCGCCGAGGGCGTGCCGGCCGGCGGCTACCTCGAAGAGCAGGTCGAGTACGCCGAGGGCGAGTGGCGTGAGAACGCCGAGACCGGCGAGATGGAGTGGCATGCCGCCGACGGCTCGGTCATCAGCCAGGCCGAGTGGGCCGAGCAGAACGAAGATGCCGAGAGCGACGAGGGCGAGGCCGAGACGGCCGACAGCGAGCCGGCTGCCGAAGCAGCGGCCGAGCCGGCCGCCGACGACGTGAGCGGTGACACCGACGACGCAATCGGCGAGGACGCGGGCGACGACGCAGGTGACGATGCGGCGGCCGAGCCGGCCGACGAGTCGGCCACCGACGCGGTCGATACCGAGACCTCCGGCGAGCCCGACGCGGCAGCGAGCGACGGAGATGACGACGACTGATGGTCCGATCCGCACCTGCATCGGCTGCCGTGTGCGGCGCCCGCAGTCCGAGTTGCTGCGCTGCGTCTTCGCGGCCGACGGTTCCGTCCAGGTGTGCCGTACGGCACCCGGGCGCGGTGCGTGGCTCTGCGGAGCGGGTTGCGTCGAGCCGGCGCGGCGC
>NZ_JASJCS010000198.1 GCF_030065885.1 Ilumatobacter sp.
GGAACTCCCGTCCCGGCGGCCGCCCGCCCTCAGCTTCCCTTCAGGATTCACTCACCCGGGCCTTACGTTCACCGAGGATCATGAGGGCACCATGGACGGCACCACCCCGAGTCTGCTCATCGTCGAGGACGACCGCTCGGTGCGCGAGATGCTCTCGGCGGTGCTCGCGCACGAGGGCTACGAGGTCGACGTCCACGACAGTGCCGAATCGGCGCTCCGGCAGTTCGACCCCGACCAGCCCGACCAGCCCGACCTGGCGATCCTCGATCTGGGCCTGCCCGGCCTCGGCGGGGTCGAGCTGTGCGAGCGCCTCCGTCGCGACGGCTACCGCAGCCCCATCCTGATCCTCACCGCCCGCCACGAGGTCGCCGACCGCGTCCGCGGGCTCGACGCCGGCGCCGACGACTACCTCGTCAAACCGTTCGCGCTCGACGAGCTGCTCGCACGAGTGCGGGCGATGTTGCGGCGCCGGGTCAGGTCCGGCATCGCCGGCACGAACCTCCTCCTCGGCGACGTCGAGCTCGACGTCGACACCCGCGAGGTGCGCCGGGGCGGCGAGCTGCTCGACCTGACCAAGCTCGAGTTCGACCTCCTCCGGGTGCTGCTGGAGGCGAGCCCGATCGTGATGACGAGGGCATCACTGCACGAACAGGTGTGGGGCTTCGAGGAGGATCACATGTCGAACTCCCTCGAGGTGTTCGTCTCGCAGCTGCGCAAGAAGATGGAGGCCGACGGCGGCCAGCGGCTGATCCACACCGTGCGCGGCGTGGGCTACGTCGCCCGCACGACCTGACATGCGGCTCAGCCTGCGCCTGACGATCGTGTTCGGGATCCTCGGTCTGTTCACGATCCCCACGGTCGCCGCATTGGCCTGGGTGTTCGCGTCGCAGGAGGTGCGCGGGTCGATCGACGACCAGCTGCTCGACCAGGCCGACCGCATCGAGGCCCTCAGCAACCGCGACTTCAACGCCGCGGTGCAGGACGTGCCGGTGTTCAACCCGGTGCTCCGCGACCAGACGTTGGCCGAGGGCTCCCCACCTCCCACCCGCCCGGTGCTCGGGAACGACGACGGCGGCGTGCGCCTGTACGACGCCGACGGCGAGCAGGTCAACGAGGGCGACGACATCCTGACCGACACCATCGCGGCCCGGCTGGCCGGTGGGGAGTCCGGCTTCCTCGAGACGGTCGAGAGCGAGGGCCGGACGCTCCGCGTGATCACGATCTCGATCGACGGGTTCGTCCCCGTCCCCGACAGCGACGCGGAGATCGCGACACTCCAGCTCTACGCCGACGTCACCGCCGACGAGGACGCGCTCTCGGGCCTGGCGGTGCGCCTGTTCGGCGCCTCGCTGCTCGGTGTCGGCGTGGTGGGCGTCGGGAGCTGGTTCGTCGGACGCTGGCTGGCCAAGCCGCTCGGTCGGGTCACCGACGCGGCCGAGCACTTCGCCGAGCTCGACGACCTGCCGGGCCGCATCGAGATCAGCCGCAACGACGAGATCGGCAGGCTGGCCGACAGCTTCAACCGCATGCTGTCGGGGCTCGAGGTGGCCCGCGAGCAGCAGCGACGGCTCGTCGCCGATGCCAGCCACGAGCTGCGCACGCCCCTGACGTCGGTCCGGATGCGCACCGAGTTCCTCGCCCGCCACGACGATCTCGACCCGGCGCGCCGTCAGGCGCTGCTCGACGCCGCGGTGGTCGACGTCGAGCAGCTCTCCGCGCTGGTGAGCGATCTCGTCGACCTCGCCGCCGACCTGCGCAGCGACGACGAGGAGCCCCAGACCGTGCGTCTGGCCGCCGTGGTCGACGCAGTGGCGCAGCGGGCCGGCTCGGCGACGGGCCGCGAGATCCGGGTCGAGTCCGACGAGACCGAGGCGCGGGTGCGTCCCGGCATGGTGCGGCGGGCGGTGCAGAACCTGGTCGACAACGCTGTGAAGTACAGCCCCGAGGGCGAGCCGATCGACATCTGCGCCCGCCAGGGCCGGATCGAGGTCGTCGACCGTGGTCCGGGCATCGCGGCCGAGGACGCCGGCCACGTGTTCGACCGCTTCTACCGCTCGCCCAAGGCGCGTTCGCGACCGGGCAACGGCATCGGTCTCGCGATCGTGCAGCAGGTGGCGGACGCACACGGCGGTGAGACGTGGGTCGGTGAGTCACCGACCGGTGGCGCACGGGTCGGCTTCTCCGTCGCGGTGTGACGTTTGCCGCACGGCCCTCCGGTCGAGTGGGCCGTTCGCCTCTACCCAGTCGAGGTCGGTGGGGCGCGCGATGAACGGTGGAGAACCTCGCCCCCAAGGAGTTCCACCATGAAGCCCGGTCGCGTGATCGCCCTGATCGTCGGTTGTCTGATGCTGATCCCGGGGTTGGTGATGGTGTTCGGCGGTGGGGCGCTCGGGCTCGGCTACGCGTTCGCCCGTGGCGACGACGGCTACTTCGAGCTCGAGCTCGATCGCCTGCAGACGCCGACTGCGGCCATCCGCTCCGAGGACATCGACTTCTTCGCCGACCCCGGTTCACCGGACTGGCTGGTCGATCTGATCGACGCCGACATCCGCATCGAGGCCGAGGCGGTCGAGGACGACGCGCTGTTCATCGGCATCGGCCCGGAGGACGACGTGAGCCGCTACCTGGCCGGCAGCGCCCACGACGAGGTCGTCGAGCTCGACCGCGGGAAGGCACCCCGGTACGAACGCCGAGCCGGCACCGCCGCGCTGGACCCGCCGGCCGAGCAGACGTTCTGGGAGATGACCGGCGACGGCACCGACATGGCCTCGCTCGACTGGGAGGCCCGCAGCGGCCGCTGGGTCGTCGTGCTGATGAACGCCGACGGCTCGCCGGGCGTCGCCGCCGACGTCATGATCGGCGCCAAGTCGAGCGCCTTCCTGCCGATCACGGTCTTCCTGCTCGGCATGGGTCTCGCGTCGCTCATCGTGGCGATCGCGTTGATCATCGTCGGCACCCGGCGCGACGAGGAGCTCGACGAGGCCCGGGTCGCGACCGCGCCGTCGGCCGTGGCCGGCATCGGGGAGTCGGCCGCCACGCAGGAGCACCCGGTGGCGCTCACGGCACAGCTCGACCCGGTGCTCTCACGCTGGTTGTGGCTCGTGAAGTGGTTCCTCGCCATCCCGCACTTCATCGCGCTCGTGTTCCTGTGGGCGGCGTTCGTCGTCACGACGATCGTGGCGGGCGTGGCGATCCTCTTCACCGGCCGGTATCCGCAGGGCATCTACGAGTTCAACCTCGGCGTGCTGCGCTGGACGTGGCGGGTGGACTACTACGCGACGACCGGTGGCATCGGCACCGACCGGTACCCGCCGTTCAGCCTGAAGCGCCACCCGGACTACCCCGCGGTGCTCGACGTCGCCTATCCCGAGCAGCTCTCACGCGGCCTCGTGCTGGTGAAGTGGTGGCTGCTCGCGATCCCGCACTACCTGATCATCGCGGTGCTCGTCGGTGGGGCCGTCGGGTTCTGGCGCGACGGCCCGCCGTTCGGTCTGCTCGGTCTGCTGGTGCTGATCACCGGTGTGATCCTGCTCGTGACCGGCAGCTACCCGCGGTCGATGTTCGACCTGATCGTCGGCTTCAACCGCTGGATCTTCCGGGTGATCGCCTACGCGGCGCTGATGACCGATCGGTACCCGCCGTTCCGCCTCGACCAGGGTGGGATCGAGCCCGGAAGCCCACTGCCTCCGCCCCCGACCCCGGACGGCGCCGACACGGTCGGAGCACCGACCGAGATCAGGGAGACGGCCAACCACTGACGAAGGTCCGGCGACGCTGAGGCCGACCGGCATGGCTCGCTCTCGCGCGCAGCCCGGCGTCGCTACACTCGCCCGGTCGTGCCAGGAAACATCGAGCGTGCCGTCCGACGGCTGCGGGGCCTCGTCGGAGACACCGCCCCGACAGACGATCTCGCCGTGCCAGCCGTACCCGCCGTGCCGGCGGCCGATCTGAGTCCGTCGCTGGTCGAGGTCGAGATCGGCGGGCACCGCTTCAACTGTGCGGTCGCCGCGGCGGCGACCGACGGGTTCTCCGACTGGATTCGCTCGGGGGCGGGCACCGAGGCGCCCGTCCACTGGGCGCAGCGGCTGGTGCAGCCCGAGTGGTGCGTGCTCGACCTCGGCGCCAACCTCGGCACGTTCAGCTTCCCGATCGCGCACGACTGCAGGCAGGTCGTCGCCGTCGAGGCGCTGCCCGCCAACTACGTGCTGCTCACCGTCGCGGCGGCGTCCAACGATGTGCCCGTCGTCCCCGTGCACGCCGCCGTGTGGGATCGGCACGCCACCATCTCGATGTCGGGCCATTCGGCGTGGGCCCAAGCGGTCGATCATGCCGAGGGGCACATCCCGGGCCTGCGCGTTCGCGATCTCGTCGACGCGTACGCCGACGGTGAGATCGATCTGGTCAAGATCGACATCGAAGGCGCCGAGGCGGCAGTGATGCCCGACGTGCTCGCCCTCGCCGAGCGACGTGACCGGTTCGCGATCATCTACGAGGCCAACCAGGCACTCTCGACCGACGACGTGCGCGGCCTCCACCGCTCGGTCGCCGAGGCCGGGTTCGCGCTGTGGTACCTCGACCCGATGTCGCTTCGCGCGATGCCCGTCGACCTCGATGTCCCGCAGTTCGTGCTGAACTGCGACGTGCTGGCGCTCAAGGGCGAAGCGGCCACCGAGTTGCCGAGCTCGGGGTGGTCCGTCGACGAGCTCGCCGAACGAATGGCCTGGGAGGTCGAGCAGAACGGGACCGACGCCTGCCGCTGGTACGCCCGTGCGGTGCTCGAACAGCTGCCGCGCGACGTCGCCGAGCACCCGGCGGTCGTGGCGGCTCTCGGTGCCGAAGACATCGATGATGCGGCAGGCCGAGAGGTCAGCAGGTATCGCCGGTTGATCGGCGGGTAGCAGCTCCCCGCCCGCCGGCAGACGCGTTCGCTCGCTCGGACCGGATCGGTACGGAGCTACAGCGCGAACGGACCGGTCGCCGCGCCGGCCTGCGACGCCGACCAGGCGCGCTCACCGAGCGGGAGGTCGAACGCTGCGTACGCATCGGCGAGCCAGCCGGCCGGCTCGTCGCCGTGCAGGAATCGGATCAGGTCGACGTGGGCGCGCCGGAACACGCCGCCGTGGCCGGCATCGACGCCGGCGAGCGCGTGGGCGAGCTCGTGCGCGAGCGTGGCGGGGGTCATCTGGGGCGCGGCCAGCCGGACGACGGGCCGATCGCCGCCGCGCTGCCTGGCCGACGAGGACGAGGCGTCGCTGCGGGCCGCCACGACGTCGAGGG
>NZ_JASJCS010000077.1 GCF_030065885.1 Ilumatobacter sp.
GGCAACGTTTGCGCTGTTGCGCGCCGAGTCGAACGTGCCGCTGGCAAGGCGCGGCGACGAAGGAAGTGCCGGCGGCCTTGCCGTGCGCACTCTCGAGGAAGCCGGAACGACGCCGGCGGTGCGTCCGACCCCCGAACAGGGCAACGTTGGCGGGCGCGGCACTCGTGACGAGATGTGCCAGGGAGCCCAGCCGATGGGCGGGGCGACCCAATCTCGTGACTAGCGGACGACCCAGGAGTTGATGCCGATCGAGCCGGAGCGGTTGACCTGCACGACGGTCTCGGAGACGGCCTCGTAGTCGCCGTCGTACTCGCTGCGGATCTTGATCCGCTTCTGCGCGATCGGGTTGTCGAACTCGACGTCGATGCTGGCCGGCAGGACGCCGGTGTCGACGCGGAACTGCGCTGCGACGACGCCGCCCACCAGCGACAACGACTTCGAGGTCGGATCGACCGTGTCGAGGTGGATGTGTCCCTGCGGGACGGCGATGTAGCCGGCGATCGAGATGTCGACCGTGTCGGACCCGACCGTCGAGAAGTCGAGGATCGGTTCGGGCACGCGTGGCCCCGGGTAGATCGGCACCTCGATCGGCTGCGGCGACGTGCCGAGGGTGAACACGACCGGGTCGGGTTCGATGTTCGGGGGCACCGGCAGTGCGTTGTCGGTGAGATCGAAGTCGATCTGGGCGGGCGCACCCGGGTACTCCGAGCCACCCCACTCGACCACGGCCTCGACCGTGACGTCGTAGCTGGCACCATCGGTCAGCCCGTCGGAGGTCTGCAGGATGCAGCTCGTCTCGTCCCACCAGCCGTCGCAGTAGAGGACGGCACTCGTGACCGTGTCGACCGCCGTGACGTGGTAGTGCGTGATCGCGCTCCCGCCGGTGTCGACCGGCGGGTCCCAGACGATCTCGAGGCCGTCCGAGTAGGCCGCACCCACAGCGACGTTCTGCGGTTCGGTCGGGAGGCCGATCTCTTCCTCCTGCTTGTGGGGCGCGTTCCCCCTGAGGTCGACGCGAACCTCGGCCGACGGGTCCGACGGGTCGGACCAGCCGTAGTCGTTCTTGGCCTCGACGGTGACGGAGGTGCGCTGCGTGGAGCTCATGTGCGGGATGCCGAAGATCGTGCAGGAGGGCTGCAGGATCGTCTCGGGGAGCAGCGGGATCGTGGCCGAGCACGTGTTGCCGCTGAACGACTCGGTCGCCACGTACTCGGTGATGATCGAGCCGTTCTCGTCCGGGACGTCCCAGGTGACCGTCAGCATGCCGTCGGCGACGGAGTCGTTCGGATACACGTACTGCAGCTGCCAGTCCTCGATCTGCACGTTCGTCGGGGCGTCGGGCGCCTCGGGCTTGGACGTGTGGATCGACGGTTCGTAGTCGGACTGCGCCGCCAACGGGTCGCCGTCGGTGCCGACGGTCGACGCCGGCACCTTGATCACGCCGTCGACGTCGAGGTCGTCACCGAGCGTCTCGAGCGGCTGCAGGGGTTCGTGGGTCCCGTTGACCGACACGATCGACACGCTCGAGGAGGCGGCGACGCTGGTCTCGCCGGTCGCCACGTAGCGCTGATTGATGGCGAAGCGGATGTCGCCGGAGCCGGAGTCGTCGACGATGATCCGGGCGTTGCCGCCGAGCACCATCGTGCCGCCGAGGCCGCTCATGTTGAGCGGGTCGGGCACCGAGTTGGCGAGGGCGATCGCCTCGAAGTCGTCGGTGCAACCGGCTTCGAGCCCGTTGCCGACGACGACGTCGGCGCCGTTCTCGAGCGTGATCGGCTCGGTGAAGTAGTAGACGCCGGACGTGAAGTACGTCGGTCCATCGATCGTGATCGGGGTGTCGAACGTCCCCGGGAAGAAGATCCGGCAGGTCGGATCGAAGCTGAGCTGGGTGTCGCGGTTGCCGGCCGAGCTGGTGGCCTGCACCGGGAGCTGCGGCAGCCACACCTTGTCCTCCGTCGAGTCGATCGTCCAGTCGACGTCGGGGTTCGGGTCGAGCCAGGCGTCGTAGTCGCCCGGGACGGCCGTGTTGTTCGGGCTCGGATACTCGTTGCCCGAGACGAACGCCGGCGGCAGTGCCGTGTCGGCCTGGACGCCCGCCACGTGATACGGCACGTCCTCGGGCTTGCGCAGACGTTCGTCGGCCAACACCTGGCAGGTGATCGTGACGTCCTCGATCGAGCTGAGGATCGGCGTGACGCCGCAGTCGTCGTACAGCCCTGCCGAGTCGGTGAGCGCCACCCAGGTGCCGCCGCGCGACAGCTGGACCGAGCGAGACTTGTCGACCTGGACCGAGCCGGCCCTCAGCACCGTGGTGGTGTAGACGATCGTCGGCACGATGACCAGCGAACCGAGCACCATCAGCACCAGGACCAGGACCATGATGGATCCCTGGTCGCGGTCGCGACGCCCGCTCATGGCTGGCTCACCTCGAGCACGCACGACACCGCCTCATTGGCCTTGACGTCCACGGTGAAGCCTTCCCACGTCGAATCGGTGATCTCGATCTTCGTCGTCATCTTCGGGTCGGACCCGGCCCGGCACGTCCAGCCCTGGAAGGTGTAGCCGTCGAGGGTCTGGAGCTCCTGCGGCACGATGTCGGCACTGAAGTAGGTCGCACCGCCCGAGATCTCGAAGTCGAACGTGCCGGTGCGGAACAGCGCCGACGTCGTCACCCGACGTGGCTCGGTCGACACGACGTTGGGCGTCGGCACCGCATCGTCGCGGTACTCGGTGTTCTCGAACACGAACTCGTCGGTGGTGACGTTCATGCCGTCGTTCGGACCACCCTTGTACTTCGTCTGGAGTGTCAGCGTGCCGCCGCAGTCCTTGAGCGCTGCGGCCTTCATCGCTGCGGCGAACGCCGTCTGGCTGAAGCCGCTCTGGAGGTAGTAGTCGGCCGTCTCGGGGTTCGTGTAGGCGTAGTTCGGGTCGTTGGGCGACAGACCGTTGTCGGTCGCCGGCACGTGACCCGCCGGGCCGTTCGCCAGGAGGTAGGCGATGACGTCCTTGCCCTTCTTGTTGGTCGCGCTCGACGGGTAGGCGTAGCGGTCGGTGTAGGCCGCCGGGTTGTAGATCCAGTTGCCGTTCTGCTCGAGGTCGCCGCCGACGCCCACGAAGATCAAGTCGGTGCCGCGATGCTCATCGAGGATCACGTCGGCCCGGTCGAACGACTCCTGGTGGAGCGTGTTGCCGGTGAAGGCGGGGAAGTTGACGTAGGGGCCGTCGTTGTAGTGGACGAGGTCGCCCTCGATGAAGTCGTAGCCGGTGTACACGGTGGTGCGGTTCACCGTCGGCACGCCGTCGGTGAAGAACACGACACGGTTCGGGAGCGTGTCGGCGTTCGTGCCGTCACTCTTCTTGAAGGTGTGGAAGAACGCCTCCTCCCAGTTGGTGCCACCGTCGGCGTCGAGCGCGCTCAGCGACGCCTTCAGCGCGTCGACCTCGGTGTCGTTGGTCATGTCGGCGTAGCGGTGCCAGCCGGTCGGGTCGTCGGTGATCGGGCCGATCGCCTTGGCGTTCGACGAGAACTGGATGACCTGGATCCGGGTCGGGGTGCCACGGAAGGCTTCGATGAACGCCTCGGCGCCGGGCCGCACGACGTTGTCGACGTTGGTCTGACCGATCGAGCCCGAGTCGTCGATGATCAGCGTGACCGGACCACCGCAGCGGGACTTCGCACGGACGAACGACGGCACGTTGAACTGGTCGGCGTCGATCTCCTCGGTGATCGAGCCGCCGGCGGTGAGGCTGACGGTGTTGACACCGCCGCCGGCGCCCTCGCTGCCGCCGCCACCGTCGATGGTGACGACCACACGGCGGGCGTTGTCGGAGAGGTCGAGCTGGGTCGGGTTCTCGGGGACGGCCACGTCCATGACCCACACCGGCTTGTCGAAGTCGGGGTTGAACGTCGCCTCGTCGGCGGGCGCCTTGAGGTCGTGGAGCATCACGTTCATGGTGCACGGCTGGTTGCCGACGCACTCGATGCGCTGGATCTGCCACTCGTCGTCGACCTTGATGTACTGGTACTGCACGCGGGTGATGACCTCGACCGGCGGGGTGCCCGGCTCCTTGTTCGTCCAGGCGAGCTGCAGGGCGTTGGCGCCGCTGAAGTCGATCGTGCCGCAGGTCGTGGTGCACGGCATGGCCGCCGGGTCGGTGTCGACCGCGGGCAGCGTGACGTTGGTGACGTCGGTCGAGGCCAGGTCGGTGGGCAGCCAGGTGTCGATGGTCTGCTCGGCTCGTGCCACGTTGACGCGGCCCTCGGTCGAGTCGGCCTGGCGCAACGTGACGATGATCGACGTCGCGAGCACCGAGGCGATGATGCCCATCACCGACATCGCGATGAGCAACTCGGGGAGGGTCATGCCGCTGTCGCGGACACCACGGGAGGGGGGATTATTCTGCATCGCTCTTAATCACCAACATGGTTCGGGTGATCTCGCCATCGGGGGTGGTGGCAGTGATCACGAGTCGTTGTACGTCAAAGGGTTGAACGTCGTCCGGGCATGGCTGGTCCTCCCAGTCGGTGGCTGGGTTCCCAGTCGTGACGTCCTTCAGTCGTTCGACGGAGGCGGTCGTGGTCGATGCCGGCCAGCCGTTGGCCAGTGCTGCGGCATCGACGTAGTCCTCGTACTCGCAGAGCTGCGGGGCGCGCTCGATGCGGTCGGCGGCGTTGACCAGCACGGTCTCGAGCTGCGCCGAGTTGTAGACGACGGAGGAGGACACGATCAGTGTGCGAATCCCAGCCATCAGGCCCACGACCACGAGCCCGGTGAGGACGATCGTGATCACGGCTTCGACCACACTGAAGCCCGCGTCGGCACCGTGTCGGTGTCGCGACGACGCGAGGTCACTTGTCTCCATGAATCCCGCCTCCGGAGTCAGCAAGTGAGCGTGCGGTCGCTCGTGATGGGATTGACAGTGTGCGGTCGCGCGGCTCGAGAAGCCAGTCAAAGATCGATCAAGAATCACGTTCGGTCGCTGGGTGGTGCCTGTCATCTGTGGTCTCGTGTCGCCGGACACGGCGGGGATTCGCCGTGCTCGCACTGATATCGGCGTCATGCAGGCGGAACTTGAAGACAAGGCCGCAGGTCATGGGTGAGGCGTCGCCCGGCCCCGCTGGTACGCGAAACGGACCGCCCCGAAGGGCGGCCCGTTCGTCGAGTCTTCAGTTGTGGAGTGGGCTCAGTGGCCGTCGTCGTCCTTGTCGCCGGGGATGATGTCCTCGACCTTGTCGGACACCTTGTCGTAGGTCTCCTTCACCGCGTCGGGCACCTTGTCGCCGGCCTTCTCGACGAGGTCGTCGACCTTGTCCTTGACGTCGCCGGCGGTGTCCTTCAGCTTGTCCATGGCGCCACCGCCGCCCTCGCCGGCGTCGGCTGCCTGGTCCTTGGCACCGCCGAACATGCCCTTGATCCTGTCCATCAAACCGGCCATCGTGTGGCCCTCCCTCGTGTAGTCGTTGAGATCGCAGCCACGGCACCCCGGGCTTCGAACCGCCACAGTGTAGTGCGAGCGCGACGGGAGCGACCATGATCACGCTGGGAGGATGGGCCCTGCGGTGACGGGCCGGGGACCGGGTCAGGACTCGGGCAGCACCGCCCGCGCTGCGTCCTGACCGTGCGCCTCCAGGTCGTAGCCGACCTGGCAGAAGCCGTGGTTGCAGTAGCCACCCGGGTGCTTGTGGAGGTAGCCCTGGTGGTAGTCCTCGGCGTAGTAGAAGACGCCGTCCCCCGCGTGTTCGGCGGCGGCGATCTGGGTGCTGATCGTGCCGTAACCGGCTGCGGTGAGCGCCGCCTGGTACCGATCGCGTGAGGCATCGGCCGCCGCGAGTTGTGCGGGCGTCGTGGCGAAGATCGCCGAGCGGTACTGCGTGCCGACGTCGTTGCCCTGGCGGTTCGGGGTGGTCGGATCGTGGTTCTCCCAGAACGCCTTGAGGAGCACGTCGACCGACACCTTCGCCGGGTCGAACACCACCATCGCGGTCTCGGTGTGACCCGTCTGCGCCGTGCAGGTCTCTTCGTAGGTGGGGTTGGTCGTCCAACCGCCCATGTAGCCGACGGCAGTCGTGTGCACACCCGGGATCTGCCAGAAGATCCGCTCGGCACCCCAGAAGCATCCCATCGCGAGGTAGATCGTCTCGGTGCCGTCGGGGAACGGCGGCGTGATCGAGGTGCCGAGCACCACGTGCTCGTCGGCGACGGCGACCGCAGTGTCACGCCCGGGCAACGCGTCGGCAGCCTCGATCATCTCGGTCTTCTTCCGGAACAGCATCTCCTCAGGCTACGCCCCAGGCCGGCGCCGGTCGCCTCGGGCGGGCTGCTCGCCCGGGTCGGTGCGACCACCTCACCGGACGTTGCGGCAGTCGACACGACATCGGAGGTCGTCGTGGCTGCCACGAAGCCGATCTCGTGATCCTGTGGCAGTCGACACGACGTCGGATGTCGCGTGGCTGCCACAGAACCTCGTGACTGCCACGAACTTCGGAGGGCGCCTCTGGGGCAGCGTTCGCGACCTGGGACGTCGTGTCGACTGCCACGAAGTGGGGCGGGGCGGCGGCGCGACCGGCCGAGGCTGCGTCAGGGCAGGAGAAGACGTTCGATGCGGCGCGCCGTCAGCGACACACCGATGAGCGCCATCGCCACCAACACCGTGAGGTGGCCGGCGAACGCCCACGACCACTCACCGATGTTCAGCGATCGGCACATCGCGACGCCGTGGTAGAGCGGGCTGATCTGGGCGAGCCACGCCCAGTCGCCGTAGCTCGACAGCGGGTAGAACGTCGCCGAGAACAGGAACATCGGCAACATGATCGAGGGCACGTACTCGAAGTCGGCCCACGACCGCATGTAGGTGGTCGCCGCCATGCCGACCGAGCTGAACGCGAACGAGATGAGCGCCGCCACGGGCAGCATGCCGAGCGCCCACATCGAGCTGGTCATCCCGAGCGCCCACATCGTCAGCAGGAAGGCGGCCGAGTAGAGCGCGCCGCGGAGCGTCGCGTAGAGGATCTCGCCGAGCGCGACGTCCCCTGACGTCAGCGGCGTCGCGAGCGCGGCGTCGTACACCTTGTCGTACTTCATCTTGAAGAACACGTTCATCGTCGACTCGTACAGCGCCCCGTTCATGGCCGACGCGGCCAGCAGCGCCGGCGCGACGAACTCGGCGTACGGGACCAGGCGCCCGCCGTCCTCGACGTCGCCGACCAGCGCGCCGAACCCGATCCGGATCGACATCAGGTAGAAGAGCGGCTCGAAGAAGCCGGTCACCAGGATGTGCCAGCCGCCGGCCCGGTTGACGATCCACTGCCGCTCGAGCAGCCGCTGGGGCCGCCGCGCCTGCACCACCTGCGGTGGCACGATGCGCAGCGGCAGCTCGGCCAACAGGCTCACAGGTGCAGCCTCCGCCCGAACGAGCGGCGCGCCAGGATCCACCCGATCGCCGCCAGCGAGACGAGGAACGCGACGTGGACCAGGGCCGAACCCCACTCGAGCCGATCGTGCACGGCGCCGCGGCACAGCTCGACGCCGTGCCAGAGCGGCGTGACCTTGGCGATCGGCTCCATCCAATCGGGCAGCTGCTCGATCGGGTAGAACGCACCGCCGAACAGGAACAGCGGCATGATGACGAACCGGAGGATCGTCGGGAACGAGTAGTCGACCTCGCGACTCGCCGACCACGCCGTCGCCGGCGCGGCGAAGGCCACGCCGGTCAGCGCGCCGAAGACGACGGCCAGCAGGAGCCCGAACGATCGGGTGCCCTCGAACAGCACCAGCACCGCAGCCACGCCGGCGACCGAGATCACCGCCTTGGTCGCGTGCCACAGGGCAACGCCCGCGGCGACCTGCCCGGGGCTGAGCGGCGATGCCGCCTGGGCGTGGAAACCGCGCATCCACTTGAAGCCACCCATCACGGGCCAGAGCGCCTCGTTCGTGCACACCATCATCGCCGTGGTCGCCAGCAACCCGGGTGCGAGGAACTCGAAGTAGGTCAGCCCGTCGAGCAGGCGGTCGGCATCATCGCCGCGATCGACCAGCGCGCCGACGCCGAGGCCCATGCCGAGCAGGTACAGGAGTGGCTGCACGAAGGCACCGAGCAGGTTCGACTTCCAGATCGTCCGGTACAGCGTGAAGTGGCTCTCCCACGCCCGCACGGCGGCGATGGTCACCTCGACCTCCTGCGGTCGCTGCGCTCCCTCCACGCTGCCGAAGACACCCGGGCGCCTCCGGCGCACCCGCTCATGTCCGACCCTCCACCGACGAACCGCGATGGGCGAGCATCGAAGCGCAGCAGCGACGACGAGCACGACAGGAGGAAGCGAGCGGCTTCACCGTGAGCTGGAACCCGTTCATGTCAGTCGACCAGCGTGCGGCCCGTCAGGCGGAGGAAGACGTCCTCGAGGGAGCTGCGGCGCACCAGCGCAGAGACCGGCACGCTGCCACGCCGATGCACCTCGCCGAGCGCCGCCTCGCCGTCGTGGGCGTAGATCAACACACGGTCGGGCAGGACCTCTTGGCGGTCTCCGATGCCGGCCACCTCGTCGGCGCGTTCTTCGTTGGTACCCGCCGCGTAGCGCAGTTCGAGCACCTCGCGGGTCGAGTGGGTCTCGATCAGCTCGCGCGGCGAACCGTGCGCGACGATGCGGCCCTGATCCATCACGACGAGCCGGTCGCACAGCTGCTCGGCCTCGTCCATGTAGTGGGTCGTCAGCACGAGCGTCACGCCGCGCTGCTTGAGTCGGTAGAGGCGGTCCCACAGCACGTGCCTCGCCTGGGGGTCGAGGCCGGTGGTCGGTTCGTCGAGCAACATCAGCTCGGGCTCGTTGATGAGCGATCGCGCGATGGTCACCCGCCGCTTCATGCCACCGGAGAGCGGCTCGATCTTGCTGCCCGCGCGTTCGGTCAGCTGCACGAACTCGAGCAGCTCGGCCGCACGACGCTTGCACTCGGCCCGCGGGATGTCGAAGTAGCGGCCGTAGAGGATCAGGTTGTCGATCACCGTCAGCTGCTCGTCGAGCTGATCGAGCTGGGGCACGACACCCATCCGGGCCCGGATCTGCTTGCCGTCGGTCGCCGGGTCGAGGCCGAAGATGTTGAGCTCGCCGTCGGTGACCGGTGACACGCAGCCGATCATCCGCATCGTCGACGACTTGCCGGCGCCGTTCGGGCCGAGAAAGCCGAACGACTCCCCCCGGTGGACCTCGACGTCGATGCCGTCGACGGCGACGAAGTCGCCGAAGCGCTTCACGAGCGAGCGCGCCGAGATCAACGGGAGGTCCGTGCCCGTCGCCGCGGTCTGCACGGCGACCTCCGGCAACGCCGAATCGCGTCCGTCCTCGTCGGTCCTCGTGCGGGGGGTCACCCGCACCACGGTACGGGTTCAAGCCGACGTGAAGTCAAGGGGTTACCGCCGTCACGGAACGCCAGACTGGAGCGGTGAGTGAGGCGGTGGGACGGATCGCGCGGATCGAGCGATGGTCGGCGGACCACGCTGTCGCATTCGCCGAGGTCATCGATGCACACGACTCGTCGTGGGGCAGCCAGTGGTTCGAGCTCGCCGGTGGGCGTGCGGTGTTGTCCGGTCCCGGGCTCTTCGTCAACCGGGTGATCGCGGCCGGCATCGACCGACCGGTGAGCGCCGCCGACCTCGACGAGTTGGAGCGACGATGCGCCACGATCGGCGTGCCGGCCTGCGTCGAGGTGACCCCGGCGACGACCGAGCAGACGCGGGAGCTGCTGCGCCGCCGCGGCTACCGCCCGGAACGAAGGGTTGCGGCCTTGCGAGTGGAACCGGAAGCCTTCGACGGCGCGGGCGAGGACGAACGGCGACCGGACGACGGCTCGATCGTCATCGAGCGAGCCGACCAGGGTCAGCTGGCTGTCTGGCAGGAGCTCGCCGCAGCCGGGTGGGGTCACGACGAGCCGGCGGACCGCAGGGCATCGGACGCGTACGCCCGCGCCGCATCGATCATCGACGGCGCTGGATTCGTCCTCGCCCGATCGGCCGACGACGGGCGGCCGCTGGGTTGCGCCAGCGCGACGATCCGAGGCCGCGTCGCGACGCTGGGTGGGATGTCGACCATCCCGTCGGAGCGGCGGCGCGGCGTGCAGTCGGCGTTGATCCGGCACCGGCTCGGGCTGGTCCACGCCGCAGGTTGCGACCTCGTGACGTCCAGCACCCGGCCGGGCAGCGCATCGGAGCGGAACCTCCTGCGTCACGGTTTCGTCCGGTCGCATGTCACCGTCGAGATGGTCCGGCACACCGGCTGATCAGGGCGCAAGGGCGATGGCTCGGAGCGACGGTTCCATCGGCGCCGATATGGTCGCCGACGTGGACATCCGCGAGTACCGGCCCGGCGATCTGCCCGCGATCCATGTGATCAACGAGGCGGAGACACCGGCGGTCGGTGCGGTCAGCCGGGCCGCGCTCGGTGAGCTGGCAGCGATGTCGACGTTCGCGCTCGTCGCCGAGGTCGCGGGCGAGGTCGCTGGATTCGGGCTGGTGCTCGAACCCGGCCTCGACTACGGCTCGAGCAACTACGCCTGGTTCGGCGAGCGCTACGAGCACTTCGTGTACCTGGACCGCGTCGCCTTCGCGCCGCAGCACCAGCGCCGCGGCTTCGGCCGAGCGTTGTACGCCGCCGTCGAGCGGCGCACCCGGACCGAACGGCCCGCGGCGACCCACTTCACGCTCGAGGTCAACGTGCGACCGCGCAACGACCCGTCGCTGTCGTTCCATGCGAAGCTCGGATTCGTCGAGCTCGAACAGCGCGAGACGCCCTACGGCGCGCGGGTGTCGATGATGGCCAAGGTGCTCTGAGTCGGCCGTCGGCACCGTCTCGCCGCCAGGGACTCAGATCGTCGGGAACACGAACAGACCGAACGTGCCGGGCCCGGTGTGCGCACCGACGCTCGGACCGACGCGGTAGTGGACGACGTCGTCGACGTTCGCCGCCGCTGCGAGAGCCGCGCCGAGCATCTCGGTGAGCCTGCGGCTCGGCTCGTCGGCCGTCCCGATGGCCGCGGTGACTCGTTCGCCCCAGCCCGCCACGTAGCCGGCCATGACGTCGACGGTGTCCTCCACGGTGGAGACGCGCTCGAGCACCTCGAGACTGCCGTCGCACATCGCGAGCACCGGGATGCCGTCGCCGTCGAGCTCGACATCGGCCGCCCGACCGCCCCGCTCGGTCAGGTGCGGCACGCCGACCATGAACGCGGTGCCGATCCTGGGCATCAGGTCGGCGATGCGCCGACGGACGTCGTCCGGGCGCCCACCGGACGCCAGCACGGCCCCGGCCGCCCACACGCACACCGAGACGCCGTAGCTGGCGCTGCCGGTGTCGACGACGTGGACAGGTGCCGACACGGCCTCGGCTGCGAGCGTCGCGCTGCCGATCGTGCCCGACATCGCCTCGGCGATGTGGATCGAGACGATCTCGTCGCACCCGCGCTCGATCAGGCGCTGGTATGCGTCGATGAACGCTCCGGGTGGCGGCTGGCTCGTCGACACCTCGGGGCGCACGCCCTCGGAGAAGTGCTCGTAGAAGCCGTCGGCGTCGAGATCGACGCCCTCGGCGTAGTCGATGCCGTCGATCGTCACGGTCATCGGCACCACCTCGACGCCGTACCGCTCGACGAGGTCGCGCGTGATCTGGCTGTTGGAGTCGGTGACCACACCGATCGTCGGGGTCATCACCTGAGATCGTGACAGATCATCCGACCGGCGGCGCCGCGCCCGCCGGGACGACCGGCCCGGCCGCGATGAACCGCTGCGCGATCACTGCACTGCTGACGGCCGCAGCGAGCGGCAACGACGCCGTCGGGCGCGGCCCCCACAGGTTGGGCCACCCGCGCCGCCACCAGACGAGGCCGCCGGCGACCCAGCACACCGACGAGACCGCCGTCGCCGCGAACGCACGCTGCTTCCAACGCGGGACGGCCGCCGTCGCGACCGCGACCACGGCATCGATCGGGAAGTAGGCGGGAAACGTGGCGAGGCACTGGCCGACGCTGGTCGCAACACCCTTCCCCCCACGGAAGCCGGTCCAGACGGGATAGCAGTGCCCGACCACCGCAGACGTGCCGGCGACATGGGCGCCGAGCGGCCCCGCCGCGGCGCGACCGAGTAGGCACGCCACGGTTCCCTTGCCGACGTCGCCGGCCAAGACCTCGGCGCCGGCCCGTGCGCCGAGCACGTTCGCCGCGTTGGCACTGCCCGGGTTGCCGCTCCCGCTCGCCCGCAGGTCGACCGCACCACCCGACACCCGGCGCGCCACGATGTCGGCGGTCGGCACCGTGCCCAGCAGGTAACCGAGTCCTGCGGCCCAGACGGCGCGGCGGATGCTCACGTGGCCGACCGTACCGGGTCGGGGCGACGTCCCGCGACTGCCCGGAAGCCGTCGACGACCAGGCGAGCGGGTGATCTCGGAGCCGCTCGACGGGTCGGACAACCCGTGGTGGAAGCGTCGGGCCGTGCTGCTAGGTTGTCGACCGCTCTCAACGAGATGAGGCTCTTGCCCCCATCGTCTAGTGGCCTAGGACACCACCCTTTCAAGGTGGCGGCACGGGTTCGAATCCCGTTGGGGGTGCAACACATATCTCCAGGTCCCGTGGTGAAGTCTGGAGTTCACGCCGGCCTGTCAAGCCGGAGGTCGCGGGTTCAAGTCCCGTCGGGACCGCTCGGAGGCCGCCGCAAGGCGGCCTTCGCCACAGAACGGCTCGTCACACCAGCGAGCCGGCACGGTCGAGTAGCTCAGTTGGCAGAGCACGCGCCTGAAAAGCGCGGGGTCACCGGATCGACGCCGGTCTCGACCACCAGCCGACAGACGCCCGTGCTCACCGTGGCCGGAGCCGTCGTGCTCGTCCCGTGGACGTCCACCACCCGACGTGACCCGACCCATGTCACCGGTCGGATTCTGTGGCAGCCACAACGACATCAGGACGTCGTCTCGACTGACGCAGAACTCGGATCCACCGTTCGAGGCAGGAACCGCGACGGCATCGGTCGTCTCGACTGCCGCAGAGTTTCGACTGCGCAGAGTTCGACTGCCGCAGAATGGAACGGGTGGAGCACCCCGGTGGCGCGGCGGGCCCTGGACGGGCGACCTTCGCAGCCGGCGGGATCAGTCGAGCGCAGGGTCGGGCACCCGGACACTGACCCTGACGCCGCCGCTGGCATACAGCTCGCCGACACCGTCGAGCCAGTCGTTGACGTCGTCGCGGCGGCGTGACTCGTCGAGCCACTCGATGTAGTTGTGCTCGTCGTGGCCGTAGCCCTCGAAGCCGCCCCAGAAGTTCGCCTCGACGTGACCGGCGTGATCGGGCGACTCGTTGTCGTGGAGCAGATCCTCGGCGCGGTACACGGCATCGAACCGGTTGTTGAGCACGAGGGTGTTCGTGCCGGCCGGCACCTCGTCGAAACGCCAGTCGGTCTCGGCGCCGGCGGCGACGACGTGGGTGACGTTGAGGTGGAACGGTGCGGTGGCGTCACCGTGCGCAGCGTTGAACGAGGCCTCGGCCGCGAGGTCCATCGCCGTGTAGGCGCCGAAGCTGTGACCGACGATCATCACGTCGGCACCGGCCGGCACACCGGCCGCCTCCATCGCGTCGATCACGGTGGTCGAGTACTCGTTGACCGTCGTGTCGTCGCGCAGCGCGGCCTCGAACGCGTAGCGCATCTTGCGGACCGTGTCCTCGTCGTTGTCGGCCCACGCGTCGTAGGTGTCACGTGCGCCGTCGGGCACGCCGGTCAGGCCGTCCTCGCGGACCCGCTCGATGAACTGGTCGAAGCCTTCGGACAGGTCGGTCACGCCGGGGAGCACGACCACGTAGCGGCCGTTGTCGAGCGCACGGATCTCGACCTCGTCGCGACCGATGCGCTCGCCGTCCGCGAACCCCTCCATCGCGGCGAGCACCGCATCACGCCCGTCGCTCGGGGAACCGAACAGCTCGGGCCGCAGGCCGTCGACGGGCGCCGCGATCGGTGTCGAGTCCGGCGGCGCGTCGGACCCACCGAACACGTCGGCAAGGACGTCGGTGAAGCCGCCGACCACGTCGTCGACCACCTCGTCGAGCGCATCGCCGATGCCGGCCAGCACGCCGGTCACCGCATCGACGACACCATCGACGACGCCATCGACGGCCCCGTCGACGACGCGTTCGTCCGTCTCGCCGGTCGAGCGGGCGGGCGGGCCGGCCGCTGCGGGGGCACCGGCGAGCACAGCCGTCGCCGAGCTCGCCCCGCGCTGCTCGGCTGCATGCTCCTGCAGTCGCGCCCCGAGCTGGTCGAGGAACACGCTGACGCGACCCAGCGCCGGCGCCGACGTCGCACGCCAGTCGGCGCGAGCCAGCTCTGCGTCGGGGCCGGACCATCCGGCGGACATGAACGCGGCATCGAGCTCGGCACGACGGTGCGCCAGCGTCTCGGCGGATGCCGAGAAGCGGTGAGCCGCGTCGCTGAGTGCGTCGGCGTCCGCTCCGTACATCGATCGTGCTCCTTCGAGTGGGTTGACGCTGCCAACGTACGGACGCCCCCGATCCCGCACCATGGGGAGCACTCCCCGCGGGGCCGAGCGTGGAGCACCGCTCACCGCGCTGCGTCAACCGCACCGCCGACCGCCGTTCGGCCCAGCGCACACAGCGTCAGCTCGCGCCCGTCGGCGCCGATCCACCGCGACGACCGAGCGGACCGACACCCGTCAGAATGCCGCGTCGGCGACGTCGCCCACCACCCGGCCCGCAGCATCAGCTCGCGCCCGTCGGCGCCGACTCACCACGACGACCGAGCGGACCGACACCCGTCAGAACGCCGCGTCGGCGACGTCGCCCACCACCCGGCGACCAGGCACGAACGCGTAGCACCGGTACGCGCGGTCGCCGTCGCCCCAAGCTGCTGCCGTCGGGATCGTGACGGCGAGCTCGAGCCGGCTCGCCGCGGCCTCGATCCCGACGAACGAGGCGAACTCGTCGGCGCACGCCGAACGGGCCGAGTCGAGCACGATGTCGCGATCGAAGTCGGCCTCGGCCACCTCACCGATACCGACGCGCTGCAGGTCGTGCGGTTCTGCGCAGTCGACCGGCGCGAGCTCGAGATCGGCCTGGACGAGGCACTCCCCGAGCGCACCCGGCGGCCACTCGAGCTCCATGACGTCGACGAGCTCGGCAGGTCGCTCGACCAGCTCGATCGACGTGTCGCCGGCTGGCGGCGCCGTGCTGATCGTCGCCGCCGTGCTGATCGTCGGCTCCGTCGTCGGTGCCGTTGTCGTCGGTGGCGCCGTTGTCGTCGTCGGTGCGGTCGTCGCCGGCGAGCTCGTCGCCGGGGCGGTCGGGGCCGCGATCGGTCCGTCGTCATCGCCGCTGGGCCACAACACGAAGCCGGCGACGGCAGCGGCGACGACCAGGCCTCCCACCACGATCCAGGGGCGGCGGCTCGTGGTACGGCGCCTGGTCGGCCGCGCCGGCGGTGCGGGTCGCGACGCGGTCGCGTCGTCGGGGTCCGCGGGCCAGGGCCGCTGCACCGTCGGATCCTCGGCCGGCACGGCCGCCGCAGCGCCCGCCAGAGGTCGGTCGCCGGCGGTCGATGCTCGCTCGGACGCGCCATCGGCCGACCCGGCCCGACCTGCCGTCGTTCGCTCGTCGGTCGGCACATCCCCGTCGGCGGACCCCTCGCCGCCGAGGCCGCCCGCCGAGTCGGGAGGGTCGAAGGCCAGCGCCCGCTGGCGCTCGTCGACCGACCAACCGAGCCGCTCGAGCTCGTCGAGCAGCGCGGCGGCCGTGGGCCGGGCGGCGGCGTCGGGTTGCAGGCACCCGGCGATCACGGCATCGAGTGCCGCCTGGTCGGCGTCGTCCGAGGGAGGCGGCTCCCACGGCGCGAGGCGCTCTTTCAGCGTCGGTGGCGCGCCGCGGGCGAGGTGCAGCAGCGTGGCGCCGAGCGAGTACACGTCGGATGGCGGGCCGACCTCGATCTCGTCGTCGAGGTCCTCGGGACTCGCGTATCGCAACGAGAGCGCGCTCGTGCGGGCCCGGAAGTCGTCGGTCCGCGTGAGGGCGGCGATCCCGAAGTCGCACAGCTTGACCTGGCCGTACGCATCGATCAGGAGGTTCTGCGGCTTGATGTCGCGGTGCACGATGCCCTGTTCGTGAGCGGCGACCAGCGCCGCCGCGGTGTGCCGTCCGACCAGCACCGTCTCGGCCACCGAGAGGGTGCCGTCACGGCGGCGCACGAGATCGGCGATCGATCCGCCCGGTGCGTACTCCATGACGAGCGCCGGGCCCTGCTCGAGCTCGAGCAGCTCGAGCAGCTGGATGACGTTGGCGTGTCCGGCGAGGGCCACGAGCGCCGTGAGCTCGCGCCGCGTGCGGTGCCATGCGACCGACTCGTCGGAGACGTCGCGCAGCACCTTGATCGCCACCGTCCCGCCCGTCGACCTGCGGGTCGCGCGGTAGACGTCACCCAGACCGCCGTGTCCGATCTGCACGATGTCGGCATAGCCGGCGATCTCGATCATTCGGGCAATGCCACCTGCACCTTGCGCACCCGCCCACCTTGCACCATCAAGCCGCGGCCGGCCGGGAACTCGGCCCGCGTCGTCCGCGGGAACGGCGTCTTGAGGAGGGCCTCGCCGTCGATCTGATCGGGTTGCAGCACGATGCCGCTGCGGTTGACCTTGATGGCCTGGAGCAGCGGCCACGATCCGGTGAGGCTGCCGGTCTCACCCTCCGCGATCACGAACGCTCCGGCGTCGCGGCACGCCCGGATGAGGTCCTGGAGCGGCAGGTCGGCGCCGGTGTTGAGCAGCTCGCCGATCGCCTCGACGACGACCACCACCCGCTCACCGGAGACCGACGCGAGCCGCTCGGTGAGCCGCTCGGCGAGCTGCGCGATGTCGAGCTCGCCGGTGGCCAACGCAGCCCAGGTCACGATGTTCGTGAGGGGCGAACGACGTTGGCCGAGCAGGACGAACTCGGTCTCGGGTCGCGCCGTCGCGATGCTCGTGATCAGCGTCGCGACCGCCGTGCTGGTGCCGCTCTGCGGCGCGCCGGCGACGAGGAAGGACGGGGTCGACTCGACGCCGATCGCCCCGAGTGTCTCGTCCCACACCCCGAACGTCGGTGCACCGTCGACGGTCGGTGGCAACACCGAGAGCGCCACTCGTTCGGGCAACGACTCGATGGGCGGCGCCGCCACGACACCCGCCTTCCGCATCGACGCCGCGAGGCGATCGATCGCGGCGGCCTGTTCGGCGACGTCGCGTTCACCACCGATCACGGCGACCTGCGTTTCCCGGCCGTCGACGAAGCCACGACCGGCAGGTGTCTGCGGTCCGAACGCGTCGGCCGGCGCGTCGACCAGCGCGTAGTCCATCTCGTTCGCGAGCCGGAGCACGAGCTGCTGCTGGACGGCCGACGCCAACGCCGAGGAGATCGCCGTCGGCCGATCTGCCGACAGGACGAAGTGGACGCCCACCCCGCGGCCGTCGGCCGCGAGCGTCTGGAACATGTCCCACCACCGGCTGAGCATGCCGCCCTCGTACTCGGAACGGAACGTCCCGACGCCGTCGACCAGCACGATGACGCGTGGCTCGTCGGTCGCACCGGTGCGGCGCCGGTACTCGTCGATCGTCGCGGCGTTCGACCGCGCGTACCGGATCGCTCGCTCGTCGACGGTCTCCTTCAGGTGGCGCAGCAGACGTTGCAGGCGTTCGGCGTCGTCGCCGGCGATGACGCTGCCGACGTGCGGGAGCGTCTCGAGCATCTGCAATCCCCGCGATCCGAAGTCGAGGCCGTACACCCAGCACGGACCGCCGCGCGCCGGTGCGAACCCGGCGGCGACGGCGATCGAGCGCAGGAACGTGCTCTTGCCGCTGCCGCCGGTGCCGAACACCGCCAGGTTTCCGGCAGCGTCGGGGTGCAGGCCGACCTCGGGCTGGGCCTGGCTGTCGGGGTCGTCGACGACGCCGAAGACGAGACGGGTGTCGGTGCGCTCGGTCGGCAGCGCCTCGAGGCGGTACGACTCGGCCAGCTCGGGCAGCCAGGGACGCCGCGGCGCAGCGAGGTCGAGCGAGTCGGCCGCGTCGTTGATGTTGGCGACGATCCGCCTGATGTCGGTCGGGCCGAGCTGCGTCGCCGGAGGCTGCTCGGGTTCGGGGAGCTCCCACGGTTCGCTCGGACCCATCCGCAGCGGGACGATCGCGATCGGGTTGGCGGCGACATTGCCCGCGCTGTGACCGCCGACGTAGGCGGACTGGAACGGGGTGACCCGGCCCGGCCCGCTCTTGACGATCGCCCGGCCGGGGATCGCCGGATCGAACAAGGCGGCCTGATCGGTCCCGATGACGTCGACCGAGTCCTCCTCGTCGGCCATCCGCAACGCGATCCGCAGGTTGGTGTTCGCCCGCAGGTTGTCCTTGATGACGCCGGCAGGGCGCTGCGTCGCCAGGATCAGGTGGAGGCCGAGCGAGCGGCCGCGTTGGGCGACGTTGACCACGCCGTCGACGAACTCGGGTACCTCGTTGACGAGCGCCGCGAACTCGTCGACCACGATGACCAGGCTCGGTGGGCAGTCGGGGTCGTCGCGACGTTCGAGCTCGAGCAGGTCCTTCGCCCGCTTGCGATGGAGCAGCTCCTCACGGTGCCGGAGCTCGGCGTCGAGCGACGTCAACGCCCGCCGCACGAGGTGCGGGCTGAGATCGGTGACCAGGCCGACGCAGTGAGGGAGCCGGACGCAGTCGGCGAAGGCCGCGCCGCCCTTGTAGTCGACGAGCAGGAACGTGACCCGTGAGGGGCTGTTGTTGGCGGCCATGCCGAGCAACCAGCTCTGGAGGAACTCCGACTTGCCCGAGCCGGTGGTGCCGCCGACGAGCGCGTGTGGCCCGTGCTCGCGCAGGTCGAGGTGCAGCGGACCGTCCGCGGTCTGACCGACGATCGCCCGCAGGCCGTGGTCGTGCCGCCGCGGCGGGGCGCCGGGCACGGCGATCGAGCGGCTCTCACGCCACGGGTCGGTGACCGCGTCGACGGCGGTGGCGAGCTCGTGACCGGTGATGTCGACGAGCGCGACCGACCGCGGGAGCTCGGACTCGACATCGACGGTCGCACCGGCGTCGACCATCGGGCTCAGCGAGCGGGCCAATCGGTCGATCGCCGCGTGACCGGCGGGTTCGGGCCGGAGGTCGACCACCGCCTCGCCCCCCTGTACGAAGCCGGCGCGGCCGGCTCCGGTGTTGGCGTCGACCTCGACGAAGGTCCGGCAGGCGGCGGGCAGCTGCTCGACGCTCGGCGCCGACCACACGAGATGGACGCCGACGGCCGGTCCGCGCTCGGCGATCTGGACGAGGCGGGCGCGGTCGACCGGAGCATCGTCGTGGACGAACGCGATCACGGTCGGGATGGTCGGGGTGTCGTCGCTCTGGCGGCGGCCGGAGCGCTCGTCGATCAGGGCCTCGAGATCGGCGACGACCCTGACGCCGTCGGCGGCGTTGGTGGCGAGGCGGGCAGGCGCCGTGTGCGGCAGCCACTTGATCCAGTCCCAACCGTCGGCCGGACCGATCGCCGCGAGCGCCAGCTCGGCCGGCGAGTGGAGTCCGACGAACTGGGCGAGCAGCCCCCGCACGATCGGGGCGGCCGCATGGTCGGGCCCGCCGACGCCGACGTTGCCGCATCGGGCGACATCGGCGACGATCGGCACGCCCGACAGGTGGGAGAAGCGGGCGACGGTCTCGTTCAGCTCTCGCCAGAGGTGCGGCAGCGTCTTGTTGGTGGTGGGCATCTCGACGGTGTTCCGCGAGGGTTGGGTGCCGAGGCCGAGCCTGATCTGCCCGAACGACGCGTGTTCGGGCCGGCGGGTCCAGACCAGCGGTGCCCGCACCTCGACGGCATCGAGCACCGAGATGACGCTCGGGTGCTCGCGTCGCCGGGCCGTCCGTTCGAGCTGCTGGGCGTACTCGAGTTGTGCGGCGAGGTCGGCGAGCGAGGCGCGGAACTGCGCCGTCTCGTGCTCGAGCTGCTTGCGGTTCGCGACCCGGTTCTCGAACCAGCCGCCGATCATCATGATCGGGCTGAGCGCGACGAACAGGATCGACAGCGTGCTCCGCGTGACCGCGTAGATCATGCCGGCCATCATCAGCGGCGCCAGGAGCGACACGATCGGGAAGCGCTGCCGACTCGGCGGTTGCGGCGGCTCGGGCGCCACGAGCTCGACACCGGCGTGTCGGGGGTCGAGCCTCGGCGAGCGGTTGAACGCGATCTGGTTGTGTTCGGTCGGCGCGCCGTTGGCGTGTGTCGTGACCGACACGGTGGTGTCGCCGAGCGTGATCCGGTCGCCGGTACGGAGCACGGCGCGGTCGATCGTGCGACCACTCATGACGAGCCCGTTGGCCGACGACTCGTCGACGATCTCGACCGAGTCGGCGACGAGCACCCTCGCGTGGCGCTTGCTGACCAAGGGATCGCCGAGTCGGACATCGGCGTGCCGGCCACGACCGATCGACGTGGTACCCGCCGCCAGCGGGAAGCTCGCTGGTGCGTCGGGCCCCTCGTGGACCACGAGGGTCGCCGCCGGCTCGGCCTCGGGCGCGGTCAGCCGGGCGGTCGTCGGTGCCACCGACACACCGGACCGCAGACCGGATGCGGCGATCGTGACGTCGGGTGCGACGACTCGGCGGAGGTGGGATCCGGGTTCGACGACGAGGCCGAGCGCGCAGCCGGGCGGCCACCCGGTGCCGGGCAACCCGCAGCGGATGCGGTCGGCCAGCTCACCGACCGTCGCGTGCGGGTCGACGTCGACCGCGACGTCGTCGGTGTGGCCGTCGACGACGAGGCGCAGCTTGAGGTGCACGAGACCCCCGTCAGCCGCGCCGGTCGACGTCGTCGATCGAGTCGTCGATCGAGTCGTCGGCCTCGCTGCCGGCGGCCGGCGTGTCGATGAGTGCGAGGTCGTCGCGGGTGATCAGCCGGACCGCGAGGGCGTACTCGACGAGCCGGGCGCGGCGGTTGGACGCCAGTCTCCCGGGCTCGCCGTGCAGCCCCCTCACGCCCTGCGCGGCCAGCTTCTGGCAGACGTTGTCGAGCTTGCGGTTGAACTTCGTCGACGTCCAGCCCAGCCGCTGCGCGGCGTCGTTGGACGACGGCAACGACGTGCCGGCACGGCCACCGCCGCGCAGCGCCGGCTCGGCCAGGGCCAGGATCAGCCGCATCTGGTCGGGCGTCATGACGACGCGGCCGATGGTGGTGTCGCCGCTCTCGTTCTCGTCGATCTGGCTGGTCATGAACGACGGGTCCGCCAGCCTGATCGTGAGCTCGTAGGTCGTCGGCCCGGCGGTGAAGCGGACGAGCGTCTCGTGGAACACGAGGGGCAGCACGGCGCCCGGAGCGAGGAACGCCTCGAGCCGGCCGTCGAGATCGGAGACCGTCGCGGTGAGCTGACCCCCGACGTTGGCGAGCAGCCAGATGCCCTGTTGTGACGACAGCGAGAGGAACTGGCGATGCAGGAACCGGTTGTCGTCCTCGATCACGAGGTCGGCGTCGCGGCCGATCGTGAACGGTTCGTGGCGGACGGGCGTCTGCTCGCCGCAGAACTCGACGACCGGCCCCGTCGCGCCGTGTGCCGCGGTGGTCGGAGCGGTGCCGCCGGTCATGGTCTCCCATCCTTCCAGGACGGCGCTCACGCGACTTCCTCCACGACGAACGAGACGTCGCCGCCGAGCTCGACGGTGGCGCCCGGGACGAGGCTGACGGGCTCGCCCGGCTCGATCCGCTGCGGGGCCCGCCCCGGCAGCGTGACGTGGGTGCCGTTCGCCGAGCCCAGGTCGTGGATGAACGCCTGCCAGTGGTCGAGGCGAACCGCCGCGTGCCGTCGCGAGACCGCCGCGCCGGCCACCTTGACGAGGCGAGCCTCGGGGTCGGGTGGCGCGTCTCCTGACTGGGGGTTGCGGCCCAGCACGAGCGGGCGGTCGACCACGACCCGATCGCCGGTCGAGAAGATCAGCACCCCGAGCGGGTCGCGACGGTCGGCGCCTGCCGGCTCGTCGCGCACCGCCGCATCCTCGACCGCACGAACGATCGTGTGACCGAACATCGCGTCGAACGGGTCGCCGGCATCGTCCCCGGTGTCGTCGCCCGCGTCGGCCGGGACGCCGGGCCGCACCGCGCCACGTGGACTCGACACCGGGTCGGCCGGCGCCTCGTCGAGCGACCGCGGCCGCAGGTCGACCCGAATCGACTCGGCGGGCACCGTGCCCTCGGTCACGGTGAAGTCGTGCGTCGTGCGGGCGGCGCCCGGCACGGCCACCTCGAGCGAGCGAGCGCCGTCGAGGCGGACCTCGGTGGTGACCCCGGCCGGCACGTCGACCGGTTCACCGTCGAGCACGACCTCGAGCGGGCCGCGGACGTTGAGCATCGCGCCGCCGTGGTCGACGGTCAGGGCGGCGATCGCGCCGGGATGCTGCTCGACGAGTCGGGACACGTCGTGCGTCGAGACCGGACCGCTGGGTGCGTCGGCGAGCACGACGTGGCCGGGCCCGGCGACGGCCACGCCCTGCCCTGGCGAGAACCGGATCGGGCTCATGCGACCGCTCCCCCGACGTCGACGACGAGCGCCGACGCGTTGTCGGGAGCGGCGCCGTCGAGCACGAGATCGAGCAGGCGGCGCGCGGCGTCGACCGGCGCTGGCAGGCCTGCGAGCACCCGTCCGATGGTCTGCGGGGTGAGCTCGCCCCACAACCCGTCGGAGCACAGGAGCAGTCGCGCCCGCCCCGCGACCAGCACGATGTCGGGCTGCACCGGCCCGTCGGCGCCGAGCGCGCGGGTGACGACGTGGCG
>NZ_JASJCS010000078.1 GCF_030065885.1 Ilumatobacter sp.
CGGGGCGAGCGATTCCTGCGAGGCGGATTCGTCAAGTACGACTTCGAAGTGCAGGGCACGCCCGACGCGCCCACCCGGCTGCTGATCCGGGTGGGGTATGCGTTCACCGTGCGCGACGGCTTGAACGACGTACCGCCGCGCTTGTTCGAGGGCATCCGGCAGGTGTGGAACCAGTTCCAGGCCGTCGAGACCGTGCACGACGGATTTTCCACGCCACGGGGGCCGGTGCCGATCGAGTTCGAGCCCTACACCGGCAGCGATCAGGCGGTCGAGATCAGGCAGGGGCCCGGTCCGTCGAACGCTTCGCTGTACTTCATCACGCCCGACATGGATCTGACCCATCTCGCCGCCCACGAGTTCGGCCATCACATCGGACTCGCCGACGAGTACCAGCAGACGGCCGCAGACCATGAGCGTCACACGGGCGTGGCCGTACCGATCGGAGAGATCCACGGGGACGCCCCGCCGATGCAGATCGCCGAGGAGCTGCACCAGGCGATCTTCTCGCAGCCCGCGAGTGAACGTGGCGAGCGGACGCTCGAGGTCATCCGCAGCCACTCGCTCGAGCAGGGCGCGTTCGCCCAGCAGGTCGCGCGCCGCTACGTCAACAGGTACGGCCAGCGGGTGACCGACGCGATCAACGCTCGGATCCCGCAGTCCCAGGACGAGGGCTCGCTCACCAGGCGGCGCCTCTGCACGCAGCCGTTCACGTACAACGAGCCGGGCCTGATGGAGGGTGCCGAGTCGCCGGACCACAGCCACGACGTCGCACCACGCCACGTTCGCCACCTCGTCACGTTGATCTCGGAGGCCCTCGGGGGCACGTGGGAGGCGGCGCGCCGCTGATGGTCGACGGCCGTCCCGTCGTCGGTGGTCGCTGCGTCGTCGATGAAGAACAGCGTCATCGGGTGCGACCCGACCTCGAAGTGCACGATGGCACAGTCGCCCACGAGCTACCCGAACGAGTCGAGGCCGGTCCTGGCCGCCACCTCGCCGACCTCATCGAGGTCGTCGTACGCCGTGACGCAAGCCGTCGACATCGGGCATCTTCGGCGCCGACCACCTGCCCATCCGGTTCACGCCCACCTGACGATCGCGCCCGACCGACGCCGGCCGGTCGCCCGGGTACCGTCGCGGACGTGGAGCACGTCGTTCGTGAGCCAACCGTCGACGACGCCGACGCGCTGGGTCGCGTCCACGTGCGGGCCTGGCAGGCGGCGTACCGGGGCGGGCTGATGCCCGACGACTACCTCGACGGCCTCGACGAGCAGGAGCGGGCCAGCATGTGGCGGTCCGGCCTCGAGCGTCCTCCGAGGGCACGCTCACTACGCCTCGTCGGTGAGTCCGCCTCCGGCAACGTGGTGGGATTCATCGTTGTCGGGCCGGCCGACGGCGACCCAGCGGCCAGAGTCGGCGAACTGTTCGCAATCAACGTCGATCCGGATGAGTGGGGTGGCGGGCTCGGTCCGGCGCTCATCGAGCGCGGCGTGGCGGCGTTGCATCGGTTCGGCTTCGACCAGGCCGTGTTGTGGGTGCACCCTGGCAACGAGCGTGCCCGCCGGTTCTACGCCGCACGAGGTTGGATCGACGACGGTGTCGAGCGCCACCAGACCGTCCTCGGCGTCGAGGTACCAGAGGTCCGCTACTCGATCGACCTCGGATCGTCCTGATCCGCGCGGTCGCGTCGGACACGTCCTCGCCGAGTGGGTCCTGCGTGCGCCCTCTGTGCCGGTGCGATGGCTGCTGGCATAATTGAGGCCGGAGGTGAGTTCGATGCCCGGGCGAGCCGCTGCTTCCGTGCTCAGTGCCTTCCTGGTCGCTGCCTGCGCGTCCGAACGGGCCGCTGCGCCTGCGACCTCGGGACCGGTTCGCACCGAGCGATCAGTGGCGACGTCGTCTCCGCCGGGCACCGCTCAGCAGACGGGCCCGACGATGCCGGCACCCTCTGCGACGTCGGCCGATCCACCGTCGCCTGCGACATCGATCGAGTCGCACGCCGTGCTGCCCGAGCCGCCGGCGACCACCGCTGCCGTCGTCGAGGACCCACCGGCGCTTCGTCGGGGCGACGTGAGCGAGGAGGTCGCCCTGATGCAGGACGACCTGGTTCGCCACGGTTTCTCGATCGAGTCCGACGGCCGGTTCGGGCCGGCCACCGAGGCCGCCGTTCGGGGATTCCAGTACGCGCAACTGCTCGAGGTGGACGGGATCGTCGGACCGGACACGCGGGCGATGCTGACCTACGCCGACTCGGACTCGACCGTGATCCTCCGCCACGACGGTCTCGCCGTGGCCGATTTCGGCGATCCTCCCGGCATCGTGGTCCGTGTCCTCACCGAGATGCTCGGCACGCCGGAGTGGGATGCGACCGCCACCATGTCCTACTCGTGCGACGACGCCTGGTGCGAGGGCCGCGAGCGCACGGTCCGATGGGAGGCCCCGGGTGGAGCGGCCTTCTCGGTGCGATTCGAGCAGACCGACGGCGACTTCGAGTTCATCGCCTGGGATCTGTGGGGCTACGGCGACCGCACGGGCATCAGCCTCGCCACGCCGGAGGGCGTCGCGCTCGGATCCGCCGCTTCGGCGTTGCTGGCGGTCTACCCGGGGGCGGATCTCGGCGGGTGGCCCGAGCCTGGCTGCGGGGACGCCTGGTGGGACGCCAACACGTTCCGCATCAGCATGAACATGGTGGATGGCACAGGAGGCCCAGCCGAGCTGCGCGGCTCGTTCGGCGTCGACTGGGATGTGATCCGTCAGGCGCTGCACGACGCACTGATCGCCCACGGCGTACCGCAGGGCCTCGACTGCTACCACGACGTGATGTGCGCCGACGCCTTCGGCCAGTTCCAGCAATCCGTCGGATTGCCGGTGGTGGGCGGGCTGGATCGAGCCACCTGGCTGGCGCTCGGACTCACGCTTCCCCTCGATCCGACCGCCCCCGTCGAGGCACTGCGGGCGGGTCAGGAAGTCACGTCCTGCTGATGATCGACGCTCCCTGACGCTCGGCCGCCCGGCTCAGGTCCGTACGAGCCCAGCGACGCGGTCCATCAGTCGCTGCGGATCGATCGATCCGGGGACGCGACTGGCCGAGCCGTCCGCATCGATAAACAGCGTCATCGGGTGCGACCCGACCTCGAAGTGCACGAAGGCATCGTCGCCCACGAGCTGCGGGAACGAGTCGAGGCCGGTCCTGGCCGCCACCTCGCCGACCTCATCGAGGTCGTCGTACGCAGTGACGCCGACGAACTGCACGTCCTGCCCGTACTGCCGGTGGACCCATGCGACCGCATCGGCTTGCATCATGCAGAGGGATCAACCCGGCTCCCAGAAGTACACGACCGCCGGTTCGCCGGCCAGCTCGGCGACCGCGAACTCGTCGCCGTCGAGCGTCTCGAACACGTCGCCGGCCGCCACGTCGACCGTCGTGCCGCTCGCACACGCGATCGTCGAAAACGCCACGACGGCGAGCAGTCCGAGGATTCCGCGACCGCGCACCCGGCCACCGTAGCGAGACGTCGAGACCCGGGGCGATCAGTCGTCGAGACGTGGGCGTCGACGGTCACGCTTGACCTGACCCCGCCGCTTCTTGGCGTCCACCCGTCGGGCCTTCGCTCGTTTGCTCGGCTTGGTGGCTCGTCGTGGTCGCTCCACGTGCAGGGCCTCCCGCAGCTTCGTCGCCAGACGCTGCTCGGCCAGCTGGCGGTTGCGGAGCTGGCTGCGCTCGTCGTCGACGACCACCCGCAGCTCTGGTCCGATCCGTTCCAGGACCCTCGCCCGCTGTGCTTCGCTGAACGCCGACGACGAGGTGAGGTCGAACCGCAGCTCGACCCTGGTGTTGCTGCGGTTCGCGTGCTGACCGCCAGGCCCCCCGGAGGGGCTGAACGACACATCGAGCTCGTTGCGAGGGATGCGCACCGCCCGGGTGACGACCAGATCGTCGGCCATGCGACGATCCTGCCACGCTGGTCGGCATGGGAGATCTCAAGATCGGCTACAGCACCGGCTACTGGAGCAAGGGCCCGCCGCCCGGTGCGCTCGAGGCCATCCAGGAGGCCGACCGTCTCGGCTACGACTCGTTCTGGACGGCCGAGGCGTACGGCTCCGACTCCCTGACCCCACTCGCGTGGTGGGGGTCGCACACCGAGCGGATCAAGCTCGGCACCTCGATCGTGCAGATGTCGGCCCGCACGCCCGCCGCCACCGCCATGTCGGCGATCACGCTCGACCACCTCTCGGGCGGCCGATTCATCCTCGGTCTCGGCGCCTCGGGACCGCAGGTCGTCGAGGGCTGGTACGGCCGTCCCTACCCCAAGCCGCTCGCCCGCACACGCGAGTACGTCCAGATCGTTCGCGAGATCGTCAAGCGCGAGAAGCCGACCGAGTTCCACGGCGACCACTACGACCTGCCCTACCTCGGCGACGACGGCATGGGCCTCGGCAAGCCGCTCAAGTCGACCGTGCACCCGTTGCGCAACGAGATCCCGATCTACCTCGGCGCCGAGGGCCCCAAGAACGTGTCGCTGGCCGCCGAGATCTGCGACGGCTGGCTGCCGCTGTTCTTCTCGCCGAAGGACGACGGCTGGTACCGAGAGCGGCTGCGGATCGGCTTCGAGGCGAGCGGCGAGGCCGACAAGGCCGACCGTTTCGAGGTGGCGTCGATGCTGACGATCATCCCCGGCGACGATGTCGAGGAGTGCGCCGACCTGATGCGACCGATGGTGGCGCTCTACGCCGGCGGGATGGGCGCCAAGGACGTCAACTTCCACTTCGACGTGTTCGCCCGTATGGGATGGGAGCACATCGCCACGCAGGTGCAGGAGCTGTACCTCGAGGGCAAGAAGCAGGAGGCCGCCGCCCTGATCCCGCTCGAGATGGTCGAGGACGTGGCGCTGGTCGGTCCGATCGACAAGATCCGCGACGACCTCGCCCGCTGGCGCGAGACCTGCCTGACCACGGTGCTGGTCAGTGGCCGCGCCGACCAGCTCGAGATGCTCGCCGACCTCGTGACCGGCTGAGAGCGTCAGCGGATTCGGGGCACGATCGATACCGTGACCTCGTCGCCGAGCTCGATCGAGTTCGTGCGGCGCACGGCGGCGCTGAGGGCGAGGAAGTGGCTGCCGTCGCCCTTCGGCATCAGCGAGGTCGGCCACGTCGACGCGCCGACCGTCGCCTCGACGGCGTAGAGACCACGGTCGGGCGCCTCGTCGAGCTCGGCGACGACCCATGACGGCGCCGCCACGTAGTGCCACCCGCCCTGCTGCGGGAAGACCTCGACCTCGCCGGTGAACTCGATCATGGACCGTGACCTCAGTCCCGGTCCTGCCACGTGCACACGCACGCCTCGTTGCCCTCGGCGTCGGCGAGCACCCAGAACGCCCGCGCTCGAGCATCGCTGACCAGCCGGCCGCCTGCATCGAGCGCGGCGCGCACCCGCTGGTCGGCGAGATCGTGGGGAACCAGCACGTCGAGATGGAGCCGATTCCGCTCGGTGCGCGGCTCGTCCATCTGCTGGAACCACACGTCGAACCCGCGCCGAGCGGGGTCGACCAGCGCACCCTCCACCTCGTCGTAGCCGAGGACCGCCGCCCAGAACGGCCGGATCCGCTCGGCGTCCATCGTGTCGATCCCGAGTGAGTTGAGCTGCGCCGACGTGGCGGTCGCAGCAGCATCGTGCGAGCGGGCGATCGACGAGATCGACTGCGCCAGGCCCACGTCGAGCGACGTCAGGGAACCCGTCGCGTGCGTGGTGAGTGCGACGGCGACGTCCCCCGGATAGCGGACGTCGAGATCGGGATGGTGGACGGCCGCCTCGGCGATCGCCACCACGAGCTGCGCCGCAGCGGGGAAGGACCCGGCGCGGAACGTCGCGGCGAGAATGCGACCGACCACCCTCCAGTCGTCGAGCCCGTCCATCTCGGCGATCTCGGTGGGGCTGACGCGCGTGTACTGCATCGGATCAGTTCACCAGCCGCGACGGTCCGCCGCCAGCTTGCCGTGCGCGGCCGCGTCCGCTCAGTCGCAGCAGCTGTCGCGCCAGCCGCACCCGGCGCACTTGAAGTGGGCGTGCTCGGGGAACAGATCGCCGCCGCACAACGGGCACTCCGGGTAGGTGCCGAGCGGCGACCGGCAGGCGGGCGCCGCCAACGGGCCGTTCCCGGCATCATCCGTGCTGCCGGGCGTCGGGACGTCGACGTGTGACATGAGTCCGTCAGCCTGGCACGGCTCGCACCCCTCACACGCGGATCCCTCCGCGGTAGCTTGACCGGCGGGTCAAGCGGCGGCCCCACCACCCCCATGACGACGATCGCGACCACCCCCTTGCATCACGGGCACGAGCCCGGTTCGGCGCGGGCCGCGCTCTCCTACCGCGACTTCCGGATCCTGTTCGCGGGCACCGCCCTGTCGAGCGTCGGCACCTGGATGCAGAACTTCACGCTGCCTGCCTACGTCGACGCCCGCACCAACTCGGCGGCCCTGGTCGGCCTGCTGATGTTCGTGCAGCTCGGCCCACTGCTCCTCCTGTCGATCCCGTCGGGCATCATCGCCGACCGCGTCGACCGCACACGCCTCGTGATCGCGATGCAGAGCGTCATGCTGGTGATGTCGATCGTCCTCGCCGCGCTGATCGCGGCCGAGACGCCGCTCTGGACCGTCTTCGTCGCGCAGCTGACCATCGGCATCGCCAACACCGTCAACGCACCTGCCTTCAGCGCCAGCATCCCGATGCTCGTCGACCGGCGCGACCTCGCGGGCGCCGTCAGCCTGAACTCGGCGATGATCAACGGCAGCCGGATCATGGGCCCGGCGCTCGCAGCGCTGCTGGCCGCGCTCGGACTGTCGATCCCCCAGCTGTTCCTCGTCAACGCCGGCACGTTCCTGTTCCTGATCGTGCCGCTCGTGTTCGTGGCGCTCCCGCAGCCGACCGGGAACCTGCCCGAGCGCGGCTGGCGCAAGCTCGCCAGCGGCATCAACATCGTGCGCCGCAGGCGCGTGCTCGCCCGCACCGTCGGGACGATGTTCTTGTTCTCGCTGGTGTGCCTGCCCTACATCGGCCTGTTCCCGTCGGTCGCCCGGCTCAACTTCGGGCTCGATGCAGGAGGTCCGACGTACAAGTGGCTCTACGTCGTGTGGGGGCTCGGCGCGTTCCTCGGCGCGCTGGCGGTCGGCACGTGGTTCTCCTCGTTCGACAAGCGCCGCCTGATCCCGGCCGGCCTGCTCTCGTTCTCGATCGCACTCGGGCTCTTCGCCGTCCTTCCGTCGGTCGGGCCGGCGTTCCCGGTCGCCCTGGTGCTCGGGTTCGTCTACTTCATGACGGCCACCGCCCTCGCCTCGGTGCTCCAGCAGAACCTCGCCGACCACGAGCGTGGCGCCGCGATGCCGCTGTGGTTCATGGCGTTCGGCGGCACGGTGCCGATCGGCAACCTCCTCGGCGGCCCGATCATGGATGCCATCGGCGCACGGTGGGTGCTGGGGTTCGGCGCCGCGTTCGCCGTGTTCCTCGCCTGGTGGGCCAACCTCGGCCGCCTCGCCGAGGGGGACTTCCTCCACGAGGACGACGGCGGCGAACCGTTCCGCCCGGTGAACGCCAACCGCCTCTTCTGAGACGCGCCAGCGAGAGCCCGCGAGACCCACGGGGCGTCGCCTCGCCTCAGCCGGCGAGCAGCTCGTCGGCGATCCGTTCGAGGCCGGCCACGCGGCTGGCCTTGACGAGCACGGCGACGCCCTCACCGATCCCGCCGAGCGCCGCGACCGGATCGTCGGCGGGCTCGACGCCGTACAGGTCGGTGCCGACGGCGATCAGCTCGATGGCCCGCGCCGATGCCTCCTCGGCGATGTGTCGATGCGCCACCGCCGGGTCCGCGAGCTCGGCCATCAGGCCGACGACGGCGACGCGGCGATTCGCACGGATGCCGGCGAGCGCGTCGAGCGCCGCCAGCATCGAGTCGGGGTTGGCGTTGTAGGCGTCGTTGACGACGATCGCACCCGACGCAGCACGTGCGACCTCCATGCGCATCCGCGACACCGAAGCGTCGGCCAGCGCCGAGCACGCCGCGTCGATGCGCCCCTCGACCACGCCCGCAACCGCGATCGCGGCTGCTGCGTTGGACGCCATGTGCGCGCCGCTGACGGAGAGCGCGACCTCGCCGCTCCCCCACGGCGTCTCGATCCGGAACCTGGGGCGGGCCAGCTCGTCGAGCTCGAGACCCGTGATCCTCACGTCACCGTCGATCCCGTACGTCACGACGGCGTCGCCCGCATGCTCGGCCATCGCTGCGACGCGGTGGTCGTCGGCGTTCAGGATGGCGGTGCCACCCTCACCGAGCGCCTCGACCAGCTCGCGTTTGGCCCGCGCGACACCTTCGATCCCGTCGACGCGCTCGGTGTGTGCTGCAGCGACGGCGGTCACGACCCCGATCGTGGGTGCGGCCACCTCGCACAGGCGAGCGATCTCGCCGTAGCCGCGCATCCCCATCTCGACGACGAGCGCCTCGGCGGCATCTGGCATCGCCAGGACCGTCACCGGCAGGCCCTGCTCGTTGTTGAAGCTGCGGTCGTTGACGTGCACCGTTCGACTGGCACCGAGCGCCGCGGCGATGAAGTCCTTCGTGCTGGTCTTGCCCACGCTGCCGGTCACGCCGACCACCGGGACGTCCAGCCGCCGCCGTGCCCAGGCGGCGAGATCCATCAGCGCAGCTGCGGTGTCGGGCACGACGATGGCCGTCGCCAGATCGTCAGCCGGCTCCTCGCTCGTCAGGTACGCCACGGCGCCGGCGGCAACTGCCGCGTCGATGAAGTCGTGGCCGTCGCGTTCGGCGACGATGGGCACGAACAGCTGGCCCGATGTCAGCGCACGGGAGTCGAACGAGGCTCCGTCGACGGCGACGTCGTCGCCGACGAGGCGGCCGCCGGTGGCCACCGCCACGTGGGATGCCAGCAATCTCACGACTCCGAACGGTACCGTCGCGTCCGTGGCGAACGAGCGGATCAACCTCGTGGTGCTGTTCGGCGGTCAGTCTGCCGAACACGACGTGAGCTGCACCACTGCGACACACGTGCTCGCCGCCGCCGATCCCGACAAGTATCGGGTCACCCCGATCGGCATCTCGACCGAGGGCGAGTGGGCGCTGGCGACCGAGGCGCAGGCCGCCCTCGCAGCGGGCGCGGGCGAGCTGCCGTCGCGCCTCGACCCGTCGGGCGACCGGCTATCGCCGTCGGTGATGCTCGGCGATGCCGCGGACTCCCCCGAGCGCACCGTCGTCCTCCCGCTGCTGCACGGCCCGCTCGGCGAGGACGGCACCGTGCAAGGCCTGATGGAGCTCGCCAACGTCGCCTACGTCGGCTCGGGTGTGCTCGGCTCGGCGGTCGCGATGGACAAGGCGATGGCGAAGCAGGTGCTCGCCGCCGCCGGTGTGCAGCAGGCCCGCTACCGGGCGTTCCCCGAACACGAGATCACCCCCGGTCTCCCCGCCGAGCTCGCGGACGAGCTCGGTCTGCCCTGTTTCGTCAAGCCGGCCAACATGGGGTCGTCGGTCGGCGTCACCAAGGCGAAGACGGTCGAAGAGCTCCGCGACGCGATCCACTACGCCCTCACCTACGACCAGTGGGTCGTCGTCGAGGAGGGCGTCGTCGGACGCGAGATCGAGGTCGCCGTGATCGGCAACGAGGAGCCGTTCGTCTCGCTGCCCGGCGAGATCGTGCCCGGCGACGAGTTCTACAGCTACGACGACAAGTACGTCAACGACGCCAGCACGGGTCTCATCCCGGCGCCGATCTCACCCGAGCAGACCGCGGAGGTGCGAGCGATGGCGCTCGAGGTGTTCACGGCCCTGCGTTGCGACGGCCTCGCTCGCTGCGACTTCTTCCTCGAAGAGGAGGGGCCGGCGCGCGGCTTCCTGTGCAACGAGGTCAACACGATGCCCGGCTTCACGCCGATCTCGATGTTCCCAAAGATGCTGATCGCGAGCGGCATGACGTACGGCGAGATCATCGATCGGCTCGTCGAGCTGGCGATCGATCGCCACCAACGTCGCCGCCGCAACACCAAGCACTGACCGCGACCAGCCACCGGGCACGCAGTGCTCGTACGTTGGGGAGATGGACGAGCAGGCTCAACCCGACACGTTGAACGAGATCGGCGTCCTCAAGCGACGCGAGATCGAGGCCCGCATCGTCGCCCCGCTGCTCGAACGGCTCGCCGACGAGTACGGAGCCGGCGTCTACGAGATCGCCGCCGACACGATCGCCAGGGTCGCCCGACAACAGGGCCGCTCGATGGCGGCGGCAGCCGACGACGACTCGCTCCCGGCCTTCGCCGCCGGCCTCGCGGCGTTCTCCCAGGACGGGGCGATGGACAGCGAGATCGTCGAGCTCAACGACGACACGTTCGCGTTCGACGTCACGCGCTGCGGGTACGCAGACATGTACCGGGCGCTCGGCCTCGCCGAGCTCGGTGCCACGATGTCGTGCAACCGCGACGGGTCGTTGATCGAGGGCTTCAACCCGAACGTCGAGTTCACACGGACCAAGACGATCATGCAGGGCGACGACCACTGCGACTTCGTGTTCCGGCTGCGCGACACGCCGGTGTCGGTGACCGAACGACCGGACGCGGACCCCGACTCATGACCCCTCGTCTGCCTCGTGCGACATCGGTCCGCTGAGGGACGCGAACGCCAGCACGGCACCGAGCGCGAGACCGAGGGCCGCACCCGCCACGACGTCGAGCAGGTTGTGCTCGCCCTGGTAGATCCGGGCCACGCCGACCATCCCCGCCCAGCACCCCACGACGATCCGCCACCGCATCGTCACGAACGCCATCAGCAGCAACGCCAACGCGAACGCAGTCGCGACATGACCGGAGGGGAAGGCGGCGCCGGCGAACTCGGTCCCGCGGACCTCGATCTCGGAGCCGATCGACGTGAACGGCCGCTCCCGATCGACCGCCGACTTGATCGACGACTCCACGAAGATCCGGATCGGGGGCACGAGCGCGAACGGCACGAGGTACGACCAGCGACGCGTCGACCAGACGACGACCAAACCCGCGACGACCGGGGCGAGCATGATCCCGACCTGTTGCAGTGACCACATGATCGGCTCGAGCCAGCCGGGCCAGCCGTTGATCCAACGTGCCACCGTCGCCTCCCACGCCGGTACGTCGCCGGACGCCGCGACGAGGCTGGTCACGACGATCGCTGCGACGGCGACGGCCACCACGGTCGCTGCGGTGCGACCGTCGATCCGCCACCGCAACCGCAGCAGCTCTCGTCGTGCAGCCACCGCGGGGTCAGAGGTTGTCGGTCTGGCGGAGGTACGTCAGCGCCAGCCAGCCCGGCAGGATCGGCAGCCAGAACGTGACCAACCGGTACAGGAACACCGCCGGCACGACGACCTCGGCGTCCTCGACGGTGTTCAGCGCGGCGATCAGCGCCGCCTCGGCCGCGCCGAGACCGCCAGGGGTCGGCGCTGCGTTCGCGACGGCGGTGCCGGTGAGGAAGAGCAGGCCGACCGCAGGCAGGCTCGCCGTCGAGCCGAACGCCTCGAGGCTGGCGATCATCGCCGCCAGGTAGAAGAGCGTGATCGCCGCCGAACCGCCGAACAGCAGCCCGAGCCGCGCCGGGTTGTGGGCGACGGCCTGGAGCGACTCCCACCCGGAACGCAGCTGGGGCACGACGTGGGTCACGAGGAGCCGCCGGGTCGGCGGCACGAGGACGGCGCCGGCGACGACGATCAGGATCGCCGCCAGCCCGAGGCCGATGGCCGCGGGGCTGGGGAGGCGCAGGCCCTGGGCTTCGGTGCCGCCGCTCGCGAGCAGGAGGAACGCGAGCGTCAGGATGACGTGCACGATCACGCCCGCCACCGCGTTGAGGCCGACCGCTGTGACGCTGACGGCCGTCGGCACGCCCTGCCGCTGGAAGTAGCGGACGTTGGTCGCGACGCCACCGACCTTGGCCGGTGTCACCCGGTTGGCGAACGAGGAGGCCACCTGGGCGGCGAGCGCCGGCCCGTAGCGGAGGCGGATCGGGATCGCGCCGAGCAGGCTCGCCGTCGCGGCGAGATACGTGGCGATCGAGAAGCAGACCGCCGCGAGCGCCCACTCGGGCGACGCGTCCCTGGCCTGCGACCACAAGCTGTCGAGATCGGTGAGCTGCGGCACGAGGAACCAGGCACTGAGCACGACCGTGGCCAGGACGAACACGGTCTTCGTGTCCACACGTTCCAGCCGCACCGGCTCCTCGGGCTCCAGCCCGCACGCCTCGGCCAGGCGGAGACGCAGGTCGTCGACCCCTCCGGCCGCCGCAATCTCCTCGCGGGTGACCCTGGTCAGCGCCAGTGGCTGCATCCACGGGAGCGCTTGCGCAGTCGCTTCCCGGCCGAGCACCCCGACCGCTGCACGGATCGCCCTGTCGGCCCCGACCGCGGCCGACGTCGACGCGAGGAGCTCAGCCAGATCCGTCCCCAATCGCTGCTCCGAAGCGGCGAGCTCGGCTCCCCCGTAGTGCACGAGCCACGGGCGCTGCTCGTCGTCGATCACGACGTTGCCGAGCCGGAGCCCACCGTGCGCGATCCGCGCCCGCTGGAGCAGGCGCACCTCGAGCCAGATCGCGGCGAGGACGTCGTCGGGTACCTCGGGGAGCGTGCTGGCGTTGGTCCCGTTGATCCACTGCCGGGCGAGCACCATCCCGTCGACACCGGCACCGGCGACACCGACGATCGCCGGCGCCCGCACGCCGCGACTCGCCGCGTGCTGCCAGACGAGCGCCTCGTGCTCGACGGCGCGGCGCAGGCTCGTGAACGGCCGGTGGTCGCCGGTCTTGCGGAGCCGCAGCCAGCGCGTGGCGCGCATCACCAGGTCGCTGCTGTGCTCGTCGCGACCGAAGCCGGCGACGAAGAGCTCGTCGCCCGCCGCGGCCGAGGCACGCCAGCCGTCGCGCGAGATCGCCGGCGTCCGTTCGAGCGTGGCGACGTCGAGGCCGGCAGCAGCGAGCCCACTGCGAACGTCCACCTCGTCGAGGGCGAGATCGTGTCGCCCGAAGATCACGAGCACGAGCGAACCGATGACGAGGCCCACACCGACGTCGGCGAGCAGTGCCAGTGGCGGCACGCCGACCGTGAGCACGGACACCGCGGCATAGACCGCCACCACGACTCCCGCGCGCCGCACCACGGCCGTGGTGAGGAACGATCCGGCGATCGTGACAGCTGCGATGGCAGCCGCCAGCAACGGGTCCGCCGGGCTGAGCCGACCGTCGCCGCCACCGACCCGGAACAGGGGGACGTCGACGGCGAACGCGCGGCGCACCTCCTCGTCGACGATGTCGTCGACGAGACCGCCGACCGCGATGCTCGCCAGTGCCGCGAGCGCGACCCCGAGCGCGAGCAGCAGGAACCGCCGGTACCGGGTCGTGAGCAGCGACCACAGCGCGACCGAGACGGCACCGGCGATGACGACGGAGGCCAGCGTGGCGGCGGCGACGTCGCGCACCCAGTCGGGCAATCGGTCGGTGTTCGCCGTCGTGTCCTCGGCCAGCCCGAGCAGCATCGAATCGAACGTGTTGGCGAGCACGATGCCGAGCACGACGAGCGCCGAGCCCGTGGCGAGCCGCACGACGTCGACCGACGATCGAACGTGCCGTCGATCGAGCGCCCGGCCCGCGGCGCGACGCTCGGCCGGCGGAGCGGCCGTCAGCGTCACGATTGCACCTGGGGCTCGACGTCGCGGCTGGCACGCAGCGCCGCGGTCCGGTCGGCCTCACGGTTGAGGAAGGCGAACCACAGCACGGATGCGAACGCCGTGCCCAGGGCGGCACCGGTGACGGTGTCGAGCACGTTGTGCTCGCCGTAGTACATGCGTGCGATCGCCACGATGACGGCCCACGCCCACGGCAGCGGACGCCATCGCGGCGGCAGGAAGGCGCTGACCAGCACGGCGAACGCGAACGCCGTCGTGCAGTGGCCCGACGGGTACGCCAGGCCCTCGAAGTTCGGTCCTCGAACCTGGATCTCTGGCCCGATCGACTCGTAGGGCCGCGAGCGTTCGACGAGCTGCTTCACGATGCCCTTCTCGATCGTGAGCTTCAGCGGCCCGACGAGTAGGAACGGCACGAGGTGCTGCCACCGGCGCGTGAAGACGACGACGATGATCGTGCCGCCGATCGCCGGTGCGGCGAACACGCCGACCTGCTGGAGCACCCACATCGGTGGTTCCAACCAGTCGGGCCAGCCGTTGATCCAGCGGAGGATGTCGGCCTCCCACTCGGGGACCTCGCCGTCCCAGGCGATCGCCGAGCCCCAGAGCACCGCTGCCACCGAGACGACGAGGATGACCGCCAGCGTTCGGAGCGAGAGGCGGTCCCGAACCTCGAAGAACTGCTCACTGGATCCCGTGTCGCCGGCCGTCGCCATCACAACTCCTCATCGACGAAGGTCTCGCGGACGTTGTCGGAGAGCACCTCCCGGTCGGCCATCTGCACGATGCCGCCGAGCTCGACCGAGAGCCCGGAGGGCACTTCGGGGTCGAACTCGAACCGCCACCAGAGGCAGCCTCCCTCGAACGTGTAGTAGCGGTCGGCGACGAACGCCGGCGCGACCGCACGGATCCGTTCGTACCGGAGCACGCCGGGGAACTCCGACGGCGTCGAGAGCGCGTCGCCGGTGTCGCAGGTGGCGGTGTAGTGCATGATCGCGCTTGCGGACCCGGCCCGATCCGAGTCCAGCTCGATCCTCGTCCCCGACTCGTCGATCTTCACCTCTTCGTACTCCCAGCCGCGCGGCAGGGGGTCGAGGCACATCACCTTGCTCGCGCCCGGCACCGACTGGGCGACGATGATGACCGAGGTGTCGCCCTCACAGGCCGGCGCTTCGATCGTCTCCTTGATCGCACACGCAGCGAGGCCGGCGACGCCCGCAACACCGAGCAGGGAGCCGACCATGGGCCGGAGCCGGCTCACGGCGACAGTCCGATCTCCGGCAAGCTGCCGAAGAAGATGGCCATCACGAGCATCGCCACGAAGGCCACCCACAAGGTGAGGGCGGCGCGCCGGATCGACCATCGCTGGATCGCCACCGGCTCCCTCGCCGGCGCCAGTTGGCGGAACCGCTCGAGCAGCTCGCGGCCGTCGCGCTTCACGTCGGCCCGCAGCGCGGACGGCAGTGTGACACCGCGCGACGCGGCGAAGGCCTCGGCGATCTCGTCCTCGCTGAACCGCAGTCGAGCCCGCTCGTAGACCAGCTCGGGGTTCGAGCCGAGGGCGAGGACGAGCATCATGTTCGCCAGGTCGACGGCCTCTCGCCAGGGCGACGGGCGAACCTGGCCGAACGCGACGTCGATCAGGCGGAGCCGATCGCCCTGCACCATCACGTTCGCCGGTTTGATGTCGCGGTGAGCGAGACCGGCGTGCCAGAGCGCGTCGACGGTCGCGAGCGCACGGTCGATCAGCTCGACGGTGATCTCGGTCTCGCTGATCTCGGTCGCGCCCTCGAGGAACTCCGACACGAGCAGGTACTCGCGGTCGGGCGTGATCTCGACGATGCCGCACGGTTCCATCGTGTCGACCCCGGCGCGGCCCATGACGTGGAGCATGTAGTCCTCGTGCTGGATCAGGCGGCGCACCGAGGTGAAGTGCTGCTCGTCCTCGAGCCGCCCGTACAGCAACGTGCGCCCGAGCTTGTACGAGCGGTCGGAGCGCAGGTGGCTCCTGGCGTAGAGCTTGGCGAACAGATCCGGGCCGTCGCGCTGCTGGATGCGCAGCGGCGTGGACCCGGCCGAACCGGCGAGGCCGACCGGCTGGAGATGCGTGACCTCGACGCCGAGTTGGGTCTGCAGCGCCCGGCGGATCGCCTCGCCGCGCGCGCCGGTCACGTCGAGGTGCGCGGTCTTGCCGGTGTGGTACCGGATCGGGAACACCTGCTCGGGTGCTCCGCTGCGATAGAGCAGCAGGACGATCGCGACCCCCACCGTGGCCGCTGACGTCAGGTCGGTCGGATGGTCGACCGCGAGGTAGACCTGCGCGACACCGAACCATGTGACCAGCACAGCGGTTGCCACGAGCCACGCGCGCCGCATCGTGCCACCCGGCACCAACGTGAGCCCGAACGCCATCAACGCGATAGTCAACAACGTGATCGGCCGAGACGGTTGTGCGAAGCCCTCCCAGTCGCCGAGCCGCTCGAAGCCGAGCGGCCGCGGGCGCTGGATCTCGTTCGCGACGAGCGTCGCGACCACCGAGCCGATCGTCGCCGACGCGACGAACAGCAGGACGTGGCGGATCCGCTTCGCAGCCAACCCGATGATGATCGTCGTCCAACCGACGGCGAACGTCACCCACGGGATCGCCTCGTTGGTCCACTCCATCACCGATGTCAACCAGCCGACCCGGTTGTTCACGATCGGCTTCATCAGTTCGAGGTCGCGCTCGGTGATCCAGATCGCCGGGTCGTCGGACAGGAACACCCACAACCAGATCGCCGCCCAGAACGCGAACGCGATCAGCCACCCGATCGCCACGCGGTTGATCTCCCGGGGCAGCGGTGGCGGCTCGCCCGACGGTCGGCGGACACGAATCTCGGGGCGTCGGTGACTCGAGTCACCATGCGTCATCGGGATCCGCGTCGTCGTCGCCACGTCGGCAAGGGAGTCCGATGCCGATGAGGTCAGCTGCTCGGGACGTCCGCCAGAACCATTGCCGTCATCGGACGCGAACCCGGCACACACGTGCAACCTTAGGCAGGCGCCGTCTCGGCGGACCAGGGTGCTTTGCCTCTACCGCGTACTGCGGCGTGTCCGGGGAATTCGCTCACCCGGGCGCGAGCGCGGCCCGGAGGAACGCTCGCAACTCGTCGCGCAGCCGACGCAGTCCAGCCGGCGTCGCCCGCCAGCCGGCGGCGCTGAGCGCCTCGGGTTCGGTGGCGATCCCCGTGACCGTGGCGTACGCGAGCGCGGCGATCAGACCGGGATCGGCTCGACGGAGGCGCCCGCGGTCCATCTCGACGCCGAGATAGTCCACCGCGCGGTCGACCAGCGGTTGGACGTGGCGGCGGAGACGATCGGCCTGCGGCTCGGGCAGCCGGCTGACCTCGCGGACGAGACCGAGCATCGCCGGACGGCGGACAGCGGGCCGGAAGACGGCGCGGACGACGGCGTCGATCCGGTCGAGCGGATCGTCGTCTGCGGCGCGGACGGCGGCGTCGATCACGACCACCAGCTCGGCGGCGACCGTCTCGAGGACGGCGTCGACGAGGTCGTCCTTCGACGCGAACCAGTACAGGACGGTCTGCTTTCGGACGCCCACCTCGCGGGCGATCTCGTCGAGCGACACGGCGTCGACGCCACGGGCGCCGAACAGGTCGAGCGCCGCATCGAGGATGCGTTCGCGCGTCGGCCGATCGCGGCTGGTCGGGGACATTGCGGTTGCCATTGATGAACTCTCTACCATTTGGTAGACATGGGTCATTGTGATCGCCGAATCGCTCGCTGGCAAGCGCATCGCCATCACCGGGTCGACCGGCTTCGTGGGCACGGCGCTCGTCGAGCGGCTCCTGCGAGGCGTGCCGGAGTGCGACCTGATCCTGCTGGTGCGCGATGGCCGGCGCACGCCCGCAGCGAAGCGCACCGAGAAGGAGATCTTCAAGAACGACGCCTTCGACCGCCTGCGCGATCAGCAGGCCGAGGCCGGCGGCGAGACGTTCGAGCAGATGACGGCGCGCCGCGTCACCACCGTGGCCGGCGACGTCAGCGCCGACGGTCTCGGCCTGGGTGAGGCCGAGAGGGCGACGTGGGCGAGCGCCGACGTCATCATCCACTCGGCGGCGACCGTCTCGTTCGACTCGCCGCTCGATCGTGCGGTCGAGATCAACCTGCTCGGCCCGACCCGCATCGCCGCGCTGTGCCACGACCTCGGCGTGACCCCGCACCTCGTCGCCGTCAGCACCTGCTACGTCGCCGGCAACCGGCGCGGCAACGCACCCGAAGAGCTCGTCAGCGAGGGCCCGTTCGACATCGGCCTGTCGTGGCGCGCCGAGGTCGACGCAGCCCGCCGCCTCAAGGGCGACACCGAGGCCCTCAGCCGACAACCCGAACGGCTCGCCGAGTTCCGCAAGGGGGCTCGCAGCGAGCTCGGCGCCGCCGGCGCACCGGCGCTCGCCGGCAAGACCGAGCAACTCCGGGAGCGCTGGGTGAAGGACCAGCTCGTCGAGGCCGGCCGGGCACGCGCCGCCAGCGTCGGCTGGCCCGACGCCTACGCGTTCACGAAGGCGCTCGGCGAGCAGGCGCTCACCGACACCAAGGGTGACGTCCCGGTCTCGATCGTGCGCCCGTCGATCATCGAGTCCGCGTGGGCCGAACCGCGCCCGGGTTGGATCCGCGGGTTCCGCATGGCCGAGCCGGTGATCATCTCGTACGCCCGCGGCCTGCTCAAGGAGTTCCCGGGCGTGCCGGAGGGCACGGTCGACGTGATCCCCGTCGACATCGTCGTCGCGGCGCTGATCGGCGTCGCCGCGGCGGGACCCGAGCGGGCACCGGCCATCACACAGGTCGCGTCCGGCGGCATCAACCCGCTCAAGTACCGGGCGATGATCGACTTCATCAGCGGCTGGTTCACCGACAACCCGCTCTACGACCCCGAGGGCCAGCCGATCCTCGTGCCCGAGTGGAACTTCCCCGGGCGCGGCCGGGTCGAAGGGCAGCTCAACCGGGCCAAGAGCGTGCTCTCGCGCACCGAGCGAACGCTGCAGGCACTCCCCCTCCGGGGCCGCCAGGCCGACTTCACCGCGACGCTCGAGAGCCGCCGCGCCGAGGTCGAGACCGCGCTGCAGTACGTCGAGCTGTACGGCCTCTACACCGAGTGCGAGGCGATCTACCAGGTCGACAACCTGATCGCGCTCTGGGACACGCTCGACGAGGCCGACCGCGCCGCCTTCAACTTCGACCCACGTGTCGTCGACTGGGAGCACTACGTCACCCGGATCCACCTCCCCTCGATCGTGCAGCACGCCCGCGTGAAGTCGACGCCGGGCAAGTCGCGCAGCACCGACCGTATGACGCGGCTGCGACGGCAGGTGCTCGACCCGCGCCGCCAGGTCGCGGCGTTCGACCTCGAGAACACGCTCATCGCCTCGAACGTCGTCGAGAGCTACTCGTACCTCGCGACACGCCGGCTCAACGGGCCCGAACGGATGCGATACGTGATGCGGACGCTCGGCCAGGCGCCCGGCCTGTTGCGCATGGACAGCCGCGACCGCACCGACTTCCTGCGCCACTTCTACCGACGGTACGAGGACGCCCCGGTCTCCCAGATCGAGGAGGACGCGAGGGAGATGATGACCCAGCTCATCATGACCAAGAGCTTCCCCGAGGGGCTCCGGCGCGTCCGTGAGCACCAGGCGCTCGGCCACCGAACCGTTCTGATCACCGGTGCGCTCGACTTCGCGGTCGCCGGCCTGAAGCCGCTGTTCGACGAGATCGTGGCCGCCGAGATGAGCGTCCGACCGGATGGCACGTACTCCGGAGAGATGTCGACGGTGCCACCGACCGGCGAGGCACGCGCCCAGATCCTCGCCGATTACTGCGACGCCGAGGGCTTCCGCCTCGACGAGTGCGTCGCCTACGCCGACTCGACGAGCGATCTCCCCCTGATGGAGGCGGTCGGCTTCCCCGTCGCCGTCAACCCCGAGACCCGCCTGGCCGCCGTCGCCCGCAAACGTGGCTGGCTGGTCGAGAACTGGTCGAAGGCGAAGGGCGCGGCGCGCCCGCTGCTCCCGATCGGCCCGCTGCTGAGCGAACGCGAGCGACGGAGGGTCTTCAGTGTCTGACACCAGACGACACTCAGTGTCTGATACCAGACGACCCCGTGCCCTGACGGTGCCTGCTCGCCCCACGGTCGTCTGGTGTCAGACACAAGAGGGCGACGCCCGCTCGAGGCCGTCGTGAGAGCCCTGCAGATCTCCAGATCGGTCCCGAGATTCGGGATGGCGCGAATCGCGTCGGCCGTCGCGCCGGCGACCGCCGCCCGGGTCGGGCCACTCGAGTACCGGACCATCGACGACCCCGACTGCCCCGGCGACGGCTGGCATCGAGTGCACACCCGCCTCGCCGGCATCTGCGGGTCCGACCTCTCGCTGGTCGAGGGGCACGCGTCCACCTACTTCGACGAGTACACGAGCTTCCCGTTCGTTCCCGGCCACGAGGTCGTCGGCGAGCTCGACGACGGCACCCGCGTCGTCATCGAACCCGTCATCGGGCACGAAGCGCGCGGGCACCGCGCACCGTTCGACGGCGCCGCACCGGGCGACGGCGACGACTACGCCCACCTGGCGACCACGTCGGCGGACGGCGCACTCGAGCCTGGGATCCAGACGGGCTTCTGCTGCTCGACCGGAGGCGGCTGGGCACCCTGGTTCTGGGCGCACGAGACCCAGCTGCATCGCATCGACGACGCGATGAGCGACGAACGAGCCGTGCTCGTCGAGCCGCTGGCCGGCGGCATCCACGCCGCCTTGCTCGCCGGGCCGACGATCGCCGACACGGCCGACCCGATCGTCGCCGTGCTCGGCGCCGGCACGATGGGCCTGGCTGCGATCGCCGGCCTCCGGCGCTACCTGCCCGGTGTCCGGATCGTCGTCGGCGCGCGCTATCCGCACCAGATCGCGCTCGCCACCGCGATCGGAGCCGACATCGTGGTGCAGGCGTCCAAGCTCGACCGCGCCGTGCGCCGCGAGGCCGGGTGCCACCTGATCGGCGACCAGCTCAGCTCGGGCGCGCACGTCACCATCGACGCCGTCGGCACGAGCGAGTCGATCCACGACTGCCTGCGCATCACGCGGCCGCGGGGGCGAGTGGTGCTGCTCGGCATGCCGGCCGACGTGCGCCTCGACCTGACCGGGCTCTGGCATCGCGAGACCGAGCTCAAGGGGGCCTACACCTACGGCACCGAGACCTTGCCCGACGGTCAGCGGGTCCGCACGTTCGACCTCGCCGTCGACACGGCCGACCACTTCGAGGCCGAGCGCCTGCTCTCGGCCACCTACCGCCTCGACGACCACGTCGATGCCATCGCCCACGCGGCCGCCGCCGGCCGTCGCGGCGCCGTCAAGATCGCCTTCGATCTCCGAGGAGAGGACTGATGACCACGTTCACCGTCAAGTTGTGTCTGACACAACTTGAAACGCGGGGTGCGAGCGGGGAGGCGCGCTGATGCCGCGACCCGGATTCGTGCTCGACGTCGACCGGTCGACGCCGCCCATCCTGTTCTGGCGCGGCGAGGGGTTCAGCCTCGAGAAGCTGCCCGCCGACCGATCGCGCGTGATCTACCCGCCCGAACCGCTCGACGGCATCGACGACCTCGACGGCGAGATCCGCAACGCGCTGCTCAACCCGATCGACATGGAGCCGCTCCCGGCGTTGCTCGAGCCCGACATGAAGCTGACGATCGTGTTCGACGACGCCAGCCTCTCGCTGCCGAAGATGCGGCGCCCCGACAACCGCCAGCGGATCATCGAGGCGGTGCTCGACCTGGCGGCCGCGGCCGGCGTCGACGACATCCACATCATCGCCGCCCTCGGCCTGCACCGGCGGATGCACGACTACGAGCTGCGCCACGTGCTCGGCGACCGCATCTTCGACGCCTTCCAGCCCCGCGGCATGCTCTACCAGCACGACGCCGAGGACCACGACAACCTCACGGTCATCGGCACCACCGACCACGGCGAGGTCGTCGAGATCAACTCACGGGCGGCCGAGTCCGACCTGATCGTCTACGCCAACGTCAACCAGGTGGCGATGGACGGCGGTTGGAAGTCGATCACCACCGGCCTCGCGTCGTATCGCTGCCTCAGCCACCACCACAACCCCGAGTCGCTGCAGAACACGCGCAGCCTGATGGACCGTCACCACTCGGCGCTGCACCACTCGATCTGGCGGATGGGCACCGTGCTGCGCGACCAGGGCCCGAGGATCTTCCAGGTCGAGACGACGATCAACACCGAGGCGTTCCCGTCGCCGTTCGACTTCCTGAAGAAGCGCGAGTGGGAGTGGACCACCCGCGACCGGGCGACCTACCTCGCGACGTCCAAGTCGCTGAACCGGATGCCGAACAGGGCGAAGCGGAAGATCTTCCACTCGATCGAGTCGCCGTACGCGACGACCAGTGTCCAGGCGGGCTTCACCGAGTCGGTGCACGAGATCACGCTCGAGAACGTGTACCGCCAGCACATCGTCGAGGTCGAGGGTCAGACGGACATCATGACGATGGGCATCCCGTTCATCTGCCCCTACAACCCCGAGGGTGTCATGAACCCCGTGCTCGTGATGTGCATGGGTCTCGGCTACCTGTTCAACATGTACCGCGGCAAGCCGCTGGTGCGCGAGGGCGGGGTGATCATCATGACCCACCCGACGTACAAGGAGTTCAACCCCGTCCACCACCCGAGCTACATCGACTTCTACGACGAGGTGCTGGCGGACAGCCCCGACCCGGTCGTGATGTCGCAGAAGTGGGAGAAGAAGTACGCCGAGGACGAGTGGTACCACCACCTGTACCGAACCGGCAACGCGTACCACGGCGTGCACCCGTTCTACGCGTGGTACTGGGGCGCTCACGGCCAGCAGCACGCCGGGCGGGTCATCATCGTCGGCGGCGAGCCGTCGGCGGTTCGGCGACTCGGGTTCACCCCGGCGTCGACGATGGACGACGCGTTCGAGATCGCGAGCGACGTGGTCGGCCGCTCCCCCACCGTCAGCCATCTGCAC
>NZ_JASJCS010000079.1 GCF_030065885.1 Ilumatobacter sp.
CCATCGGCGCTCGGCGATCGGCGCCGGGGTCGGGGTCGCGTCGGAGGGTCGATCGTTCATCGGGCTGGTCCATCGGCGCTCGGCGATCGGCGCCGGGGTCGGGGTCGCGTCGGAGGGTCGATCGTTCATCGGGCTGGTCCATCGGCGCTCGGCGACCGGCGCCGGGGTCGGGGTCGCATCGGAGGGTCGATCACTCACCGGGCTTCTCCATCGACGCCCACAGCCCGTGCTCGTGCAGGCGGAACACGTGCATCTCGGCCTGCTCGCGGCTGCCGTCGGCGACCACCGCCTTGCCCTTGTGGTGCACGTCGAGCATCAGCTCGGTCGCCTTCTCGTGCGAGTAGCCGAACAGCTTCTTCAGCACGAACGTCACGTAGCTCATCAGGTTCACGGGGTCGTTCCAGACGATCACGATCCACGGGTGATCCTCCGAGGTGTGCTCGTCGACCTCGGGTTCCTCGACCCGCGTGGGCTCGATCGTCGTGGGCACACCTCCATTGTGCCCCTCCGGCCGCGTCGCCACATGTGTCGTGACGCCCGACCGCGACGGGACGCCCCGAGCGGACGACGCGATGGCGTTGGCCGGGTTGTGCGACCGGCCCGTACGATGGGACGTCATGGCCGTCGGCAGCCGCCCCCTCGTCCCGTCCCGGTTGGCTCCGGGCGGCGTGGCGCACGGTGGCCGGCGTGCGGCCACATCGACCATCGGCGCCTACGTCGCGCTGACCAAGCCGCGGATCATCGAACTCCTCCTCATCACGACCGTGCCGACGATGGTGCTCGCCGAGGGTGGCTGGCCGTCGACGTGGCTGGTGCTGCTCACCCTCATCGGCGGCACGCTCGCCGCCGGCGGCGCCAACGCCGTCAACATGTACGTCGACCGTGACATCGACCGGCTCATGGAGCGCACGCAGAACCGTCCGCTCGTGACGGGGGCGATCGAACCTCGCAACGCACTCGTGTTCGCAGTCGTGCTCGAGGTCGCCGCCTTCCTCGTGTTGTGGGCCGGCGCCAACCTGCTCGCCGCGACGCTGGCGCTCGCGGCGACGGCGTTCTACGTCGGCATCTACACGCTCTGGCTCAAGCGCACCAGCCGGCAGAACATCGTGATCGGCGGGGCTGCCGGCGCCGTCCCCGTGCTCGTCGGCTGGGCTGCGGTGCAGAACTCGCTCGGCTGGACGCCGTTCGTGCTGTTCGCCGCCATGTTCTTCTGGACGCCGCCGCACTTCTGGGCACTCGCCATCAAGTACGCCGACGACTACCGAGCCGCCAACGTGCCGATGCTGCCCGCCGTCGTGCCGTTCGAGCACGCCGTGCGTCAGATGGTCGGTCACACGGTCGCCATGGTCGCCGCCACGATCGTCCTGATCCCGGTCGCCGACCTCGGACTGATCTACTCGGTCACCGCCGTCGCGCTCGGCGCGGTCTTCATCGGCGCCACGATCTGGCTCGGCCGCCGCCCGACCGCGTCGGCGTCGATGCGGGTGTTCGGCTTCTCGATCACCTACGTCACCGTGCTGTTCGGCGCGATGACCCTCGACGTCCTGCTCTGACCGACCGACGAACGCGTGAGGAAGTTGCGCACTATGTGCGCAGAACCCTCACGCGAACGAACCGCCGCTGTGGTGGACTGGGGCCGTGCCCGCTCCCGATGTGCAGGACGTGTTGGACGGCGTCGATCTGCGCCCGGCCGACCTGCCAGGGCTGATCGCCGAACTCCGGGTTCGGCTCGCCGACGAGGTGGCCGCCGTTGGCGACGAGCGAGACGCCGTGCCGGTCATCGACTACGACGACATCGTCCGGGGGCGCGTGCCGGACGGGACGCATGACGCCGTCCGCCGGCGGGCCTGCGTGGTCGTCCGCAACACGTTCGAGCGCCAGCAGGCAGAGGAGTGGGACCGCGAGCTCGCCGACTACCTGCAGCGCAACCGGTTCGAGGAGCGCTACGCCGCGCTGCAGCCCGAGCGGGCCGCGACCGGATCACGGATCTGGGGGATCTACTGGTCGCGCCCGCAGGTCGAAGCCCGCCAGCACGACCGGATGGCGACGGTCCGGCGATTCCTGAACGGGTTCTGGCGCCACGAGTCGGAGGGCACCACGTGGTTCGACCCGGCGCACGACATCGGCTACCCCGACCGGGTCCGGCGCCGGGCGCCGGGTGTCGAGTCGCGCGGGCTGTTGCCGCACGTCGACTCGGTCGCGCGCCTCGGCTGGCGCGAGGAGGAGAACCGTCGCGTCTTCCGTCACGTGTTCGCCGGCGAGCCCGACCGCTTCGATCCCTGGCACGCGGCGCACCGGACCGACCCGAGCAGCTCGGCCGACGCCCCGTCGGCGGTCTTCCGCACCTTCCAGGGCTGGACCGCGTTGTCGGAGATGCGTCCCGAGGACGGCGGTCTGCACATCCTGCCGATCCCGGCGGCCATCACGCTGAGCATGCTCGACGGGCTCCTCCGGTCGGTCCTCGCCGACGAGCCGGACGGCGCGCCCCGAGCCCGGCCGGACGACGCACTGCTGCCGGCGCTCACGCCCGTTCCGCCGGTCGAGCCGGGCGACACCGTCTGGTGGCACGGCGACCTGTTCCACTCGGTCGCCGACGCCAGCAGCGACGAACGCGCGGGCAACGTGATGTACATCGGCGTCGCACCGCGCTGCGCCCGCAACGACGCCTACGTGGCCACGATGCCCGAACGGTTCGTCACCGGGCGCAGCCCCGCCGATTTCCCGCCGGAGGACCACGAGGTCGACTTCGTCGGCCGGGCGTCGGTGTCCGATCTCGACGGGCTGGGACGCGAGCAGTTCGGGCTCGAGCCGATCGTGCGCACGTGAACGCGAACGGCGGACGTGGATTTCCTTCCGGGCGGCAGCCGACCAGTAGTGTGCATCGATAGTGTCGAGGCGATTTCGGCACCCGCCGACCGGCCAGACGCCCCCACCATGACCAAGGGAACGCTCCACGTCACATGACGACGATCGATACACGCCCAGAGGCCGCTGACGCGGCTGCTGGCGACGCCGCATCAGACCCGGGTTCCCGCTCCGCCGTCGAGGCGTTCTTCGTGACGGCCGCGGCGTGGGTCACGACCACCGATCACAAGCGGATCGGTCGCCTGTACCTCGCGATGGGTCTGCTCGTCCTCACCGCCACCGCCGTCCTCGGCGCCGTGCTCGGGTTCGAGCGCGCCGACGACGGCGCCGTCTCGCTCGACGCCGACGCGCTGCTGCAGACGTTCCAGGCATACCGCGTCGGCCTCGTGTTCGGCGCGGTCATCCCGCTCGGCCTCGGTCTGGCGATCGCCATCGCCCCGCTGCAGCTCGGCGCGCGCTCGATCGCGTTCCCGCGGCTGGCGCTCACCGGCTTCTACTCGTGGGTCGGCGGTCTCGCCCTCACGTTCGTCGCGCTGGGCCGCAACGGCGGCATCGGCGGCGGCGACAACCAGGCGATCGACCTCTTCCTCGCCGGCCACGGCCTCATGATCCTCGGCCTGCTCGCCTCGGCCGGCTGCGTCGCCACGTCGGTCCTCACCACGCGCGCCCCCGGCATGACGATGCGCCGCGTCCCGCTGTTCGCGTGGTCGGCCCTCGTCGGGTCCCTGGCGATGCTCGTCGCACTGCCGGTCGCGTTCGGTGCGATCGTCTACCTGTTCATCGATCACCGCTACGCCCAGCTCAACTTCGGCGGCGCCGAGGGCATCGGCGATTGGATCGGCTGGGCGTTCTCGGTGCCTGCGGTCATCGTCTACGCGTTGCCGGCCGTCGGGGTGGCGGCCGAGATGATCCCGGTGACGTTCAAGAACCGCCAGGCGCTCCGCGGTGTCGCGTTCGCAGGCATCGCGCTCGTGGGCGTCGCCGCTCTGGCGGCCACGACCCAGCAGTTCGTCCACGAGGTCACGTTCGACACCGGCGGCGAGAGGTTCGTGCGCGATGCCGTGCCGTTCCTGATCTTCGCAGGGCTGCCGCTGCTCGGGCTGGCGGTCGTGATGGGGCTCGGTGGCCTCACCGCCCAGGGCGGGCTCGCCAACGGCCGGCCCTCGATCAGCTCGGGCTTCGTCTTCTCGTTCCTCGGCCTCGGCATGGTCGGCGCGGGCATCGCCGGCAACTTCCTGATGGGCATCACCGACGTCGACCTGATCCGCGGGCCGGGTGAAGCCGAGCCGCTGTTCACCACCTTCGAGGAGGGCGCCACGATCTACGTCGTGTACGGCACGGCGCTCGCCGTCATGGGCGGCGTGGTCTTCTGGGCGCCGAAGCTGTGGGGGCGCCAGATCTCCGAGAAGCAGGTGCTGCCGCTGGCGCTGCTCGGCGTGCTCGCCACGGTGCTGGCCGGTCTGCCGCTCTACATCGCCGGCTTCCTCGACCAGGTCGGCGGCGTGCCCGCCAACGACGCCGACGTGGCAGCGATGCTCGTCATCGACGGCGACACCGGGGCGCTCTGGAACGGCCTGTCGCTCGCCGGGCATGCGCTGATGGCGTTGACCGTGCTGGCGTTCGGCGGCCTGCTGCTGAAGACCTTCGCCGGTGCCGGTGAGCAGGCCGACGACAACCCCGTCGGCGGGCACACGATCGAGTGGTCGACCTCGTCGCCGGCTCCGGCCGACAACTTCGAGCACGTCCCCACGGTGGCGTCGCCCGAACCGCAGTTCGACCTGACGTACGAAGGGACCTCGTCGTGACGACGCCGTCGGCCACGGTCGCCCTGCCGGCCGCCGCACCGCCCGCCCCGCGTCGCCAGCTGTTCGTGGCGACCGCGCTCGCATGCGTCGCAGCATCGACGCTCGTCGGCGGCATGCTCGCGATCTGGGTGCTGCTGCGTGAGCGCGTCGTCGACGCGGGTGAGCGCTTCCCGGTCGACTACATCATCCCCGAGGTCGCCTCGAACGTGATGCTGATGACCATCTGGGCCCTGTGCCTCTTCGCCCAGTGGGCGGTCTACTCGGGCAATCGCGGCGACCGCGCCCACACCGGCCTCGCGCTGGCCGTCACCGGCATCCTGGCGATCGCGTACATCAACGCCCAGGCGTTCGTCTACGTCGACATGGCGGTGCCGATCCGCGACGACTACTACGGCGCGCTCTTCTATGCGATGACCGGCACGATGACGGCGCTCGTGATCGCCGGCCTCGTCTACACCACCGTCGCCGCGTTCCGGGCGCTCGGCGGCCGCCTGCAAGAGACCGAGATCCTGTCGGCCCACGCTCTGTACTGGTACTTCGCCGCCACCGCCTACAGCGCGGTCTGGTTCGTCGTCTACGTCACCAAGTGAGTTCACCTTGTTCACCACTGGCTCCAAACTCCTGATCGGCTCCGCCGCTGCGGCGTGGGTGTTCGCCGCGATCTACGGCATCGCGCAGGAGGGCACGCTCGGCACGATCGGTCTCATCTCGGCCGCAGTCGGACTGTCGCTGCTGGCCGGCATCAACGTCTTCGTGCGCGACTCCAACGTCTCGGCGATGGACCACGACAGCTTCGACGCGTCGGCCGCCGCCCAGGCGACCGCGCGCCCGAGCCTGTGGCCGCTGCTGGTCGCGCTGGGGGCGACGACGCTCACCCTCGGGCTGGTCACGTACCGGGCGATCTTCGTCCTCGGTCTGATCGCCATCGCCGCCGGCGCGATCGAGTGGTTGATCCAGGGCTGGAGCGAGCGCGCCTCCGCCGACCGGGGTTACAACGCCGCCGCGCGCGACATGCTGGTCGATCCGCTCGAGCTGCCGGTCGCCGGCGCGATCGGCGCCGGCGTCGTCGTCTACGCGTTCAGCCGGGTGATGCTCGGCCTCCCCAGCAAGACCGCCACGGTGGTCGCGTTCGCCGTGCTCGCCGCCATCGTGCTGGCGGTCGCGGCGCTGATCGGCCTCCAGCGCAACATCTCGAAGTCCACGCTGACGGGCGCCTTCTCGATCGCCGCGATCGCCCTGATCGCAGGTGGTGCGTTCGCCGGGTTGAACGGCGAGCGCAAGACCCACGTCCACGAGACCACCGGCTACCTCGCCGAGGAGAACGAGTGCGGCACCGAAGAGACCGAGGCCGACGAGAACGCCAGCCAGACCGTCGCCTCGAAGTCGAACGTGGCGGCCGAGCTCACCTTCGACGGCGACCGGCTCGACGTCGACGTGCCCGGCTTCGACGGTGACTTCGCAGCGCTGACGCTGCCGCGCTCGAATCCCAACAACGTGCTGTTCCGCAACGAGAGCGACCACCATGCCCGGCTCGTGATCGAGCTGTACCCCGACACCGACGACGACGGTGTGCCGTTGAGCCCCGAGCGGGTGTGCACGGCGCTCGTCGAAGAGGGCGGTGTGCAATTGCTGACGGTCGAGTTCGACCGCCCGAGCTTCGCGATCGACGAGGAGTACGCCTTCACCGTCGCCGGCTCCGAAGCGGCAGCTGAGGTGGTCGTGCCGTGACGACGTCGACTAGCGTGCCCGAGAAAGTACGGACAAACTCGATGCAGCCCGAACCCCCTTCCCGACGCTCGACCGGCCTCCGCCGGGCAGGCCTCGCCGCGCTCGGCGCTGCCGGGCTCTCCGCCTGTGCCGCCGACGCCCCGCAGGACACGTGGGCCCCGGCCGGCGAGGAGGCGCAGCGGATCCACGACCTGCAGTGGCCGATCTTCATGATCGCCGGCATCGTCGGCGTGATCGTGCTCGTGTTCATCACCCTGACCGTCGTGAAGTACCGCGACCGGGGCCAGCCGATCCCCGAGCAGACGCACGGCAAGGCCTGGCTCGAGTACCTCTTCATCGCGCTCCCGGCCGTGCTCCTCGCCTCGATCGCCGTGCCGACCGTCGCCACGGTCATCGCGCTCAACGACACCGACGACGCCGACTGCGTCATCAACGTCACGGGCCAGCAGTGGTGGTGGGAGTACGACTACCCGGTCGCCGCCGACGGCTCGATCTGCGGCTTCACGCCCACGGGCGAGCCGGCGCCGATCGTCACCAGCGGTCAGATGGTGATCCCGGTCGACGCCAAGGTCGTCATCCGCGGCACCAGCCGCGACGTCATCCACTCGTTCTGGGTGCCCAAGCTCAACGGCAAGCGCGACATGGTGCCCGGCCGCGTCCACACCTGGAACTTCCACGCCGAGCGACCCGGCATCTTCGCCGGCCAGTGCGCCGAGTTCTGCGGTCTCAGCCACGCCAACATGCGGATGGAGATCGTCGCCCTCGGCGACGCCGACTTCCAGACCTGGCTCGACAACCAGCTCGAGCCGTACCAGGCGCCCGAGCCCGGCACGCTCGCCGCCACCGGCGAGCAGACGTTCATCTCGCAGTGCTCGCGCTGCCACCAGATCGACGGCCTGACCGACGCCGACGGCGACCTCGTCGTGTCGGCGCCCGAGCAGTGGGTGTGGAGCGGCGCGGCGCCGAACCTCACCAACTTCATGACCCGCAACACGTTCGCCGGCGCCACGTGGGACCTGCTGACCGAGCAGTGCCGCGTCGACGTCTGGGAGGCGTCGCCGGCCGACTTCGGCGAGCGCTACCTGGCCGGTGTCGACGATTCGTGCCTCAACGAGATCGACCTCAAGGAGTGGCTCCGCAACGCACCGGCGAAGAAGCCGATGTACGCCGACCCCGAGCTGCTCGAAGAGACCGACAACAAGGTTCGCGGCATGCCCAACCTCGCCCTGTCCGAAGACCAGATCGACGAGCTGGTCGCCTATCTGCTCGAGCGCAAGTGATGGTGATCTGAGATGGCCCTGATCGAACGTTCCACCACGACCCTCCCCGAGGTGTCGACGCCGTCGTCGACGTACGGCACGTTCCGGCGTCCGGTCGAGTCGACGGGCTGGCAGTCGTGGCTCTTCACCATCGACCACAAGAAGCTCGGGATCATGTACGGCGTCACCGCCATGCTGTTCTTCCTCGTCGGCGGTCTCGAGGCGCTGCTCATCCGTGCGCAGCTCGCCGGCCCCGACGGCACGATCCTGTCGGCCGACAAGTACAACCAGATGTTCACGATGCACGCCACCACGATGGTGTTCCTGTTCGTGATGCCGATGGCGGCGGCGTTCGCCAACTACTTCGTCCCGCTCCAGATCGGCGCCCGCGACGTGGCGTTCCCCCGCATCAACGCGTTCGGTTTCTGGTGCTTCTTCGTCGGAGCGGTCTTCATCAACACGTCGTGGATCCTCGGCGGTGCCGCCGACGGTGGCTGGTTCATGTACGCCCCGAACTCGTCGGTGCCGTTCTCGCCGACCGACGGCATCGACTTCTGGGTCCTCGGCCTGCAGATCACCGGCATCGCCTCGCTGACCGGCGCGATCAACCTGATCGTCACCGTCATCAACATGCGGGCGCCGGGGATGAGCCTGATGAAGATGCCCATCTTCACCTGGATGATCCTCGTGGTGCAGTTCCTGCTGCTGTTCGCGATCCCGGTCATCACGGTCGCGCTGTTCCTGCTGATGTTCCAGCGCACGTTCGACGCGACGTTCTTCTCGGTCGAGGCCGGCGCCGACCCGCTGCTGTGGCAGCACCTGTTCTGGATCTTCGGCCACCCCGAGGTGTACATCCTGATCCTGCCGTCGTTCGGCATCGTGTCCGAGGTGCTTCCGGTCTTCTCGAAGAAGCCGCTGTTCGGCTACCCGCTCGTCGTCTTCTCGGGCGCCGCGATCGGCTTCGTCGGCTGGGGCGTGTGGGCGCACCACATGTTCGCCTCGGGCCTCGGCCCGATCTCGGTCGCCGTCTTCTCGGTGGCGACGATGGCGATCGCCATCCCGACCGGCGTCAAGATCGTCAACTGGACGCTCACCATGTGGGGCGGCAAGATCCGCTTCACCACGGCGATGCTGTTCGCGGTCGGCCTGATCGTCCAGTTCACGATCGGCGGCCTGTCCGGGGTCACGCACGCCGTCGCGCCGTCCGACACCCAGCAGACCGACACCTACTACATCGTCGCGCACTTCCACTACGTGCTGTTCGGCGGCGCGATCCTCGGCATCTTCGCCGGCCTCTACTACTGGTGGCCGAAGGTGTTCGGCAAGATGCTCGACGAGAAGTGGGGCAAGTGGAACTTCTGGCTGATGACGATCGGGCTGAACCTGACGTTCGGTCCGATGCACATCATCGGCCTGCAGGGCCAGCCGCGCCGCATGTACGTCTGGACCGAGGCCCGCGCCGGTGAGGGTTTCTTCAACCTCGGGTTCTGGAACGCGGTCGCGTCGGTCGGATCGTTCGTCCTCGGCATCGGCGTGTTGGTGTTCTTCGTCAACGTGTGGCTGTCGCACCGCCGTCACGGCCCGGCGCCGCTCGACCCGTGGGACGCACGCTCGCTCGAGTGGATGACGACGAGCCCGCCGAAGGAGCACAACTTCGACGCGATCCCGATCGTCGGCCACCTCGACGAGTTCTTCCACCGCAAGTACGAGGACCGTGGCGAGGGCGAGCACCACGACTACCACCAGGTGGCCACGGCCGAGGACATCCTCGCCGACCAGGAATCGCACGCCGAAGAGCACATCCACCTGCCGTCGCCGTCGTACTGGCCGATCGTGCTCGCCGTCTCGTTGCCGATCATGGCGTACGGCATCATCTACAACTTCATCCTGATCGCCGTCGGTGCCGCGATCGCCCTCCTGGCGATGTTCGGGTGGGGCCTCGAGCCGCACACCGCATCCGACAGCGACTACGACCCGCCGCCACCCGAGACCGGCGGCGAGCTGGAGGTGGCCGCCAATGGCTGACGTCGCCGTCCACGAAGCCGCCTCGGGCTGGGAGCGCGACGGTGTGCACGACGCGCACCACACCTCGACCGGGCTGTCCAACAACAAGCTCGCGATGTGGCTGTTCCTCGGTTCCGAGTGCCTGCTGTTCGGTGGCCTGATCTCCACCTACATGCTCTACCGCGGCCGCCACTCGGCCAACGGTGGCCCCGACCAGTTCTGGGACATCCCGTTCACGTCGGCGTCGAGCTTCGTGCTGCTGATGTCGTCGCTGACGATGGTGCTCGCCGTGTCGGCCGCCAACCGGAAGGACGATCGCAACACGCGCCTGTGGCTCACCGTCACCGCCGTGCTGGGCTCGCTGTTCGTCGCCGGCCAGGTCTACGAGTTCACGACCTTCTATCGCGAGGGTCTCGGGTTCACGACCAGCCTGTTCTCGTCGAGCTTCTACACCCTCACCGGGTTCCACGGCGTGCACGTGTCGGTCGGCGTCGTCCTGCTGCTCTCGGCCGTCGGCATGATCCTGAAGAACCGTGTGCCCGGCGACAAGGCCGAGACCGTCGAGCTGATCGGGCTCTACTGGCACTTCGTCGACATCGTGTGGATCCTGATCTTCACCCTCGTCTACCTGGTCCCGGCGTGATCGGAGCGACCCGATGAGCACCGACACCGCCACCACCCACGACGCCGTCGACGAGCACGGCGAGCACGCCGAGCACTTCAAGGACAGCCAGTACGTCGTGGTGGCGTTGATCCTCGCGGGCGTCACGGCCATCGAGGTGGCGTTCAGCTACATGGTCGACGACCTCGGCCCGTTCTTCCTGCCCGGCCTGCTGATCCTGATGGTGCTGAAGTTCTACACCGTCGTCGCGTACTTCATGCACCTGAAGTTCGACAACCGCCTGTTCAGCATCATGTTCTACATGGGTCTGTTCCTGGCGCTCGGCGTCTACATCGCCGCGATGTTGACGTTCCAGTTCTTCAACTCCTGACCCGCCCCGTTCCCGAAAGAGGCGCCTGATGGCGCAGTCCCACCTCGCAGCCGAGCTTCCGGTCGATCCGCTGGCCTTCCAGTGGCACCCCGAGGTCTGGCTGCTGGTCGCGTTCCTGACCTCGGCGTACGTCTACATGGTGCGCGTCATCGGCCCGAAGGCGGTGCCCGACGGGCAGCCCGTGGTCTCGCGGGCCAACGTCGTGACGTTCGTGCTGGCGATGCTGACCCTGTGGATCGCCTCCGACTGGCCGATGCACGACATCAGCGAGGAGTACCTCTACTCGGCGCACATGGTGCAGCACATGATGCTGAGCTACTTCCTGCCGCCGCTGGCGCTGATGGCGACGCCGACCTGGCTGGCACGCGTGCTGCTCGGCGACGGATCGCTCTACCGGGTCGTGCAGTGGTTCGCGAAGCCGGTCGTGGCCGGTGTGCTGTTCAACGCGTCGGTGATGATCCTGCACATCCCGCTGCTCGTCAACGAGTCGGTCGTCAACGGGCCGCTCCACTACCTGCTGCACGTGATGGTGGTGACGACGTCGCTGCTGATGTGGACGCCGGTGTGCGGGCCGGTGCCCGAGTTCCGGATCGGCGTCGCCGGCGCGATGATCTACCTCTTCCTCCAGTCGGTCGTGCCGACCGTGCCGGCGGCGTGGCTCACCTTCGCAGAAGGAGTGGTCTACGACGCCTACGACCAGCCCCTGCGGCTGTGGGGCATCAGCGTGATCGACGACCAACAATTGGCCGGCGCCATCATGAAGACGGCCGGCGGGTTGTTCCTGTGGGGCATCGTGATCTACCTGTTCTTCAAGAAGTTCGCGGTTCAGCATGCAGAGTCGTACGACTTCCGGCGGGGTGCCCGCATGCCCGACGCCGAGATCGTGGGCCACGACGAGGAGCCGTTGACCACGGCCGACGTCGAGCGGGCCTTCGCCCAGTCGGTGCCGCCCGACGCCCCGTGACGCCGCGCCGCGACGAGCCGCCGGTCAGCCCAACGAGCCGGAACGCGTGAGGTTCGTGCGCACTATCTGCGCAACTTCCTCACGCGTTCGGTCGGTAGCCTCGCTGCGGTGATCGACGTACGGCTGCTCCGTTCCGACCTCGAGACCGTGCGCGCTGCGATCGGGCGGCGCCACGACGAGGGCGCGCTCGAAGCGCTCGCCCGCGCCGTGGCCCTCGACGTGCGCCTCCGCGAGATCACCGCCGAGCGCGACGAGATCCGGTCGCGCGTCAACTCGATCTCCAAGGACGTCGGCATGCTCCTGCGTGACGGCAAGGTCGACGAGGCCGAGGCGCTGCAGGCCGAGTCGCGCCAGCTCGGCGAGACCGAGAAGCGGCTCGCCGGCGAGCACGACGGCGTGAGCGCGCAGCTGCGCGACGAGTTGCTCGTGATCCCGAACCTGCCCCACCCCGAGGCGCCCGACGGTGCGACCGACGCCGAGAACCCCGTCATCGTCGGGCCGATCGGCCTCCCCGGCGAGTTCCCACCGCACCGCCGGGTGCCGCACTGGGAGGCGGCCACCGAGCTCGGCATCCTCGACAACGAGCGGGCGGTGAAGATCTCCGGCGCGATGTTCACGATGCAACGGGGCGCCGGCGCCACCCTGGCGCGGGCCCTGTGCCAGTACGGACTCGACCTGAACGCCGACGTGCACGAGGAGATCCGGCCACCGTCGCTCGTCACCACGGCGACGCTCACGGCAACCGGACAGCTCCCGAAGTTCGCGGACGACGCATACGCGATCGAGCGTGACGACCTCTGGTGCGTCCCGACCGCCGAGGCCTCGCTGACCTCGCTGTACAACGACGAGATCCTCGCCGCAGCCGATCTCCCGATCCGGGTGATGGCGTTCAGCCCGTCGTTCCGTCGCGAGGCGGGCTCGGCCGGCCGTGACACGCGAGGCATGTTGCGCACCCACGAGTTCGACAAGGTCGAGATGCTGGCGTTCGCCCGCCCCGAGCAGGCGCCGGCACTGCTCGACGACATGGTCGATCGTGCCGTCCGGGCGATCGCCGGACTCGAGCTGCCGTACCGCGTGATCGAGATCTGCACGGGCGACATGGCCCAGAGCCACCACCGCAGCTTCGACGTCGAGGTCTACGCCCCGGGCGCCGATCAGTGGCTCGAGGTCTCGTCGGTGAGCTGGTTCAGCGACTACCAGGCACGTCGGGGCAACCTCCGCTTCCGGCCCGTCGACGACGACGGCACGCCGATCAAGGGCACCGAGTTCGCCCACACCCTCAACGGTTCGGCGCTGGCCGTGCCCCGGGTCTGGGCGGCGATCATCGAGAACCACCGCAACGAGGACGGTTCGGTCACCGTGCCCGGGGCCCTTCGCCCCTACATGCGCGGGATCGACCGCATCGAGAATTGACCTCGATGGGGACGATGCGGACGATGGGGAGGGTCCGATGAGCGAGCAGGAACGTGCGTCGATCCGGGATCGGCGCCTCCAGTACGAGACCGCCGGGCTCGAGCTCGGCGACCTCTCGATCGACCCGATGGAGCAGTGGCACGTCTGGCACAGCGAGGCGTTCGACGCCGGTCTCGCCGAGCCCAACACGATGATCCTCTCGACCGTCGACTTCCAGAGCCATCCCGACTCCCGGGCGGTGCTCGTCCGCGACGCCGACCACTTCGGCTTCACGTTCTTCACCAACTACGTGTCGGCCAAGAGCCACCAGCTCGAGGCGCGCCCGGTCGGCGCGGGGCTGTTCGCCTGGCTCGACTTGCACCGCCAGGTGCGGGTGCGGGGCGCGGTCGAGCGCGTCGGCGACCGTGAGAGCGACGCCTACTTCGCGTCGCGCCCTCGGCCGAGCCAGGTCGCCGCCTGGGCGTCCCCGCAGTCCGAGGTGATCCGCGATCGCCACGAGCTGATGGAGCTGGTCGCCGAGCACGAGCGCCGCTTCGCCGGTGAGCCCGTCCCTCGTCCGCCGCACTGGGGTGGCTGGCGGCTGCTGCCCGAGGAATGGGAGTTCTGGCAGGGGCGCCCCAGCCGGCTGCACGACCGGTTCCGGTACCGGCGGGTCGAGGACCAGTGGCAGATCCACCGCCTCGCCCCGTGATCCGGCGCTGATAACGCCGTTCGCGAAATCTCTTGCGGAATTCTTGACAGCCGCTTAGGTTCTCCATCGTCGCGAACGGGCGGAGGAGGACGACATGAGGCGGGGTATGCGGATTGCGGCGGCGTTGGTCGCCGTCGGAGCCACGGCCATCGGAACCGGCGGGGGGTTCGCCGAGGCGGGTGTCGACCAGCCACCGACGATCCCGGTCGACGTCGAGCTCACGGTCCGAGGGCCCGATCCCACCGCCACCGCCGAGGCGCTCACGATCGAGTTCTACGAGATGCCGGCCGGCACCCTTGCTGCCGGGAACGGCATGTGCGGGACCACGACCGGCGCGACGTCCGGCCCGTACCTGTACCAATCGGACCCCGTCGACTGCAGCCTGGTTCGGCCCGGCTTCGACGACGCGGCGCAGTACGCGATCGGCGTCGACGGGGCGCCTCCCGGGTACCGGACGCGTGCCGACTGCATGGTCGACAACGGAGAGGTCTTGCAGCGCGAGCGGATCGTCAACGGCACGCCCGAGTTCACGGTCGAGCTGTTCACGACCTCGGTCAGCTGCAGCATCTACGTCGAGACCGAGATCCTGCTCGTCGACAAGGTGGTCGAGGGCGGCCCGGGTGGCGTGCCCGCAGCGGCCGACTCGTTCACGATCCGGGTGCTCGACAGCGGCGGCGCCGAGGTCGCCACCGGCGCCGACGTCGCCGAGCCCACCTGCGAGAGCGACTACGACCCCGCCAAGTGCGGAGCGATCGCCCTGCCGGCCGGCGCCGACTACGAGCTCACCGAGGTGCCGGTCGACAACTACGAGATCACCGAGATCGCCTGCGACCAGTACGTCAACGCCGAGTTCCCGCCGCAGCAGCCGAGCGTGTCCGTCACGGCCGACGGCACGTTCGACCACGACGACGGTGACACGTACTGCCGAGTCACGAACACGTGGCAGGAGGGACAGCTCACGGTGTCGGCCACGGTCACCAACGACGAGGGCGGCACCGCGACGCCGACCGACATCTCGATCGAGGTGTTCGACTCGGGTGGCGTCGAGGTGATCGCGGCGACGCCGTGCGCCGCCGACGGCTCGTGCCTCGACGTGATGCTGACGCCCGGCGACTACGTGATCGGCTACGAGGGGCCCGCCGGCTACAGCCGCGAGGTCACCCAGACCGTGCTCGATCCGCCACCGCCGGCGCCCGTCGAGCAGATCACCGACGACGCGGATGCGGCGTTCACGATGCTCGACGGACGCCAGGTCGAGATCGTGGTGGCCATCGACGATCCGACCCCGCCGACCACGACCACCACCACGCTCGCTCCGACCACCACGCTCGCTCCGACGACGACGCTGGCACCGACGACGACGGCGCTCGACGCGGGCGCCGGGGTGCTGCCGGCCACCGGTGCGTCCGCGAACGCGTGGATGGCGATCATGGCGATCGGCCTGCTCGGGATCGGCTCGACGATGCTGGCGGTGCGGCGCCGCTGAGCCGGCCGTCATCGGCCATCGCGAAGCCTCAACCTCTGGTTGAGGTTGCCCCCCAGCAGGGGCTGCAGGGCATCACATCGCGCGGGGCCGCGACGACAGCTCCCGACGCGGGCGCCGACCGCGGCTGATCACGGGCCGGCTGCGGCGCCCGTTCGGCGGGCGATCGCGGCCTGTCGCACCCCCCGCTCGCAGCGCCCTCCGCAGGGCCGGTTCGAGGCCGTCGCGTGCCCCGATTCGGCCCACCATCAGGCCGTCCGACGACCCGTCCCGCCGGGGTCGGCGCCACCGGTCTCGTCGGCAGGGGTTCCGTCAACAGATCGTGAAGTCCACGCACGATCCGTGAGATTTCGCGCGCCTCGCGTCGACGTTTCTCCCACGCAGCGTGGAAATCCGGCCCGATTCCTTCGGATGACACCGTGATTCTGACAACACTGAAAGAGAGCGAAGCCGGGTGCTCTGCGGCAAATCCCGGCACATCTGAAAGGCGGACACCATGTTCCTTCGGCGGAAGGCACAGCGAATCCGGCCCCGGCCGGCCCCCACCACGAACGGCGGCATCGTCCGCCGTTGGATCCGGCTCACCCTGGGTGCATCGATCGGCGTCACCGGCGCCATCGCGCTGACGCCCGCGGCGGCGGCCCCGGTCACGGCACTCCCACCGACGGCCACCTATCTCGACACGTTCGACGCGGTGCCGGTCAGCTACGGCGAGAACGACGGCACCGAGGACTTCGACGGCGCGTGGGTCGAGTCGGGCGACGACGGCACCGCCGCCGGCGGCCGCATCACCATCACCGGCGGCGAGCTCCGCTTCTTCAACATCGACAGCCGGACCCTCACCCGCTCGCTCGACCTCAGCGCCCACGCCTCCTCCAGCGTCGTGCTGTCGTTCGACTGGGTCAGCGAGACCGGGAGCGGCGACCAGCTGGGCATCGAGCTCCGCGACTCGAGCGGCAACTGGGATGAGGTCGCCATGCTCGAGAACAGCAGCGGCCAGAACCCCGGTCTGCCCTACCGCGCTGAGATCGTGCTCGAGAGCGACTACGTCTCCGCGAACAGCGGCATCCGCTTCGACAGCAGCAGCAGCGGCTGGGAGGACGAGGACGTCTACCTCATCGACAACGTCCAGTTCGCCGTCGGCACCGTCGCCGCCAACCCCGACCTCCCCGTCGCCTGTGGCATCGACGTCACCGTCGTGCTCGACGAGTCGGGCTCGATCAACAGCGCCGGCGCGACCGGCGACGTCGAGGACGCGGTCCGAGCGCTCGTCGACGGTCTCAAGAACACCGGCTCGCGGATCAAGTTCACCGAGTTCTCCACCAACGGCCGCGCCGCATCGATCGGTGGCACCACCGACTTCCAGACCGTCGACGACGCACTCGACGCCGCGGTCGAGACCTACCTCACCGGCGGCGGCAACGCCCAGGTCGCCACCAGCTACAACCCCGGCTCCGGCCAGCTGTGGACGAACTGGGAGGCGGGTCTCGCCCCGGTCGGTGCGCCCGGCCAGCTCGTCGTCTTCATCACCGACGGCCAGCCCAACACGGTCGGCACCGCCGGCACCTCGATCGGAGGTGCGTTCGACGATCAGCGCAACATCGCCGCCGGCGCCGCGCTCGACGAGCTCGACGCGATCAAGGCGACCGGCGCGCACGTGCTCGCCGTCGGCGTGGGCGACGCGAGCAACCAGACCAACTTCGATCTCCTCACGCGCACCGTCGAGCCGCACGGCGCCGACACCTGGGAGAACTCCGGCCCACTCGACCTCCGAGTCGTCGACGCCATCCGCGTCAGCACCTTCGACGCACTCGACGATGCGCTCCGCCAGGTCGTGTTCGCCCTGTGCTCGCCGTCGGTCACCGTCACCAAGGTCGACGACACGGGCGCCCCGGTCCAGGACTGGCCGTTCAGCGGCTCGGTCGACGTCGACCACCAGAGCGGCGCCGACCAGTACGACTGGGTCAGCCCCGACCTCGGCGTGACCCCCGACGACGGCACGGGCAACGACGTGCCCCAGACCGTCGTCACCAACAGCTCCGGGACGGCGCTGTTCCAGTGGACGCCCAACACCGTCGACGACCCGCAGCCGTGGGATTCGACGTTCACGTTCTCCGAGACCCTGCCGGCGGGCTGGACGCTCGCCTCGCAGCAGGCACCCTGCAACGTCGAACGGCTGAACACCGACGGCTCGGTCTCGACGTTCGGCGTCGACCTCGCATCGAGCCAGAGCGGCGCAACCGTCACGTTCGCCCTCGAGCAGGGCGGCCAACCGTTCGCCATCCAGAAGGCCGACATCGTCACCTGCTCGGTGGCCAACGACCGGCCGGCGACGATCACCGTCGCCAAGGACGCACGACCGGACGCGGCGCAGGCCTTCGACTTCACCGGCGACCTCGGGGCGTTCTCGCTCGACGACGACGGCAGCGGCTCCAACGCCGAGACGTTCACGGTTCCTGCCGGCCAGTACGCCGTCACCGAGTCGGCGGCCCCCGGCTGGGCGCTCTCAGGCATCGCGTGCGACGCCTCGCAGGGCTCCTCTGCTGCCGGGAACGGGACGACCGCGACCATCGACGTCGCCCCCGGCGGGTCGGCCAGCTGCACCTTCACCAACGAGGCGACCGCCACGATCGTGCTCGCCAAGGAGTGGCTCGTCGCCCAGCAGGGTGACACGGCCGACCTGACCGCCGACATCGGCGGCGACGGCATCGACGACACGTTCCAGTCGGTCGCGAGCGGGGTCACGCCACAGCTCGACGTCGACCCGACGCCGACGGCCTTCGTGCTCGGCGCCGACATCGATCTCGCCGAGACGGTCGACCCGGCCGCGAACTACCTCTCGTCGCTCGCCTGCGTCGACGACCGGGGCGGCGCGGCGATCGGCGGGTTGACCGTCGCGCCCGACGGCCGGAGTGGCACGCTCGCCACCAACGCCGACGGGGCGGCGGCGGGCGCCACGATCACCTGTACGTTCTCGAACCCGCGTCGCGCGGCACAGGTCACGGTCGTCAAGGCCCTCACGCCGGCCGAGCCCGGCCAGGAGTTCACACTCTCGGTCGCCGGCCATGCGGGTGGCCCGACCGAGGTCACGGGCGGCGACGGCGCCACCACGACCGCGATGGTCAACATCGGCGACACGATCTCTGTGGCCGAGGTGGCCGGCAACGCCGGCACCGACCTGGCGAACTACGACTCCTCGGTGAGCTGCGCCGGCCCCGGTGTCTCGGCGACCGGCACCACCGCCACGAGCTTCGACGTGCCCACCGATGCGGCCGACGCCGTCATCACCTGCACGTTCACCAACACACGCAAGTCGGCGACGCTCACGCTCGACAAGGTGTGGGCCACCGGCTCGCCCGACGCCGGCGTCACGCTCAGCGCCGACGGCCAGATCGACACCGATCCCGCCAACAGCGACACCGCTGCCAGCGAGTCCGACGGCGTGCCCAACGGCACCGCCGAGATCACCGTGTACGCGGGTGAGACCGTCGCGCTCTCCGAGACGTTCGTCGTTCCGGCCGATGCCGGCGCGTTCGACGCCGCGCTCGCCTGCACGCAGCCGGGCCTCGGCTACACCGCCGGCGCGCTCTCGGGATCGTTCACCGTGCCCAGCCAGCCCGTCGACGTGGACTGCACGTTCACCAACACGCCCGGCGAGGCCGAGCTGACGCTCGTCAAGCAGTGGGTCCAGGCGGATCCGACCGACTCGGTCGACCTCTCGGCCGCCGGCGACTCGGGATCGGGCAACGCGATCGACATCGCCGCTCCCGCTCCGGGCGAGACGTCCGACTCGATGGTCGTCTTCGCCAACGAGACCGTCGACTTCGACGAGGCCTTCACCGGTCTCGCCGCCAACCGCTACGACACCATCGTCACCTGTCGCGACGCGACCGGCGCCGTGCTCGGCGCGCAGTCCGGCGTGACCATCGACGCCGACCAGCGGGGCGGCTCGATCACGTTCGGTGCCGACCCCGGCGACGTCACCTGCACGTTCGTCAACACCCGCAAGTCGACCGATCTGACGGTCGTCAAGTCGTGGGTCGACGCCCAGGTCGGCGACGCCGTGTCGATCACCACCACCGGTGGGACCAACGACGTCGACTTCGACGCCACGGCCGACACGGCCACCGAGACCGACACCGACACCACGACGTACACCGTGTACGCCGGCGAGACGCTCGTCTTCTCGGAGGTGTTCGACGTCGGTGACTCGGCCGCCTACGACACGACGCTGTCGTGCGTCGGCACCGGCGACGCCGACGTCGACGACGGGCTGACCATCTCGGCAGCCGACACCGACGGCAACGGCATCACCTGCACCTACACCAACGCCCGCCGCAGCCTCGACGTCGTCGTCGCCAAGGCGGTCGTGCCCGCCGACGACCCGACCACGTTCGACCTGTCGATCGACGGCAGCGTCGTGGTCCCCGGCGCCACCGACGGCTCGGCCAGCGGCCCGGTCAGCGTGTTCGTCGGCGACGTCGTCGTCGTCTCCGAACAGGCCGACCCCAACTTCACCTCGACGCTGAGCTGCGACAACGGTGTCGTGCCCGCCGACAACCTCGGCACCTCGGGCAACTTCGTCGTGCCGAGCTCGCTCGACGACGGCACCACGATCACCTGCACGTTCACGAACACCCGCAAGGCGACGCAGCTGACGCTCGCGAAGGTGTGGAGCGCAGCCGAGGCCGGCGACACTGCCGCCCTCGAGATCGACGGGTTGCACGACGGCGACACCGCGACGTCGACCGCCCCGGACGCACCCGCGGCCGGCAACGTCGCCACCGCGACCGTGTACGCCGGCGAGACCGTCGCGCTGAGCGAACTCCTCGGCGCCGGCAACGTCGCCGACTACGACGTGGCGTTCGACTGCGTCGGCAACGACGCCGAGCCGGCGTACGTGCCGGGTGCCACCACCGCATCGCTGTCGATCACCCCGACCGACGCGGCCGGCAACGGCATCACCTGCACGTTCACGAACACCGCGAAGCGCGGCACCATCGTGATCGTCAAGAACACGCGCTCGGACGACGGCGCCGCCACATTCGGCTTCAGCGGCGACTGGATGACGCCCAGCGCGTTCGACATCACCACGACGAACAACACCGGTTCGGAGACGTTCGAGAACGTCCTGATCGGCCAGTACGCGGTCGTCGAGACCGATCCGACACCCGCCTACGACGGCACCAACGTGAGCTGCGTCGACGCCGACCAGGGCTCGGGCCCGCTCGACTCCTCGACGCTGCCGCTCACCGGGTCGATCGACCTCGACACCGGCGAGACCGTGGTGTGCACGTTCACCAACGTCGAGCGCGCCACCATCGTCGTGACCAAGGACGCGCGGCCCGACTCCGCGCAGGACTTCTCGTTCTCGTCGACCGAGCCGGCCGGATTCGATCTGCTCGACGACGCGTTCTCGCTGGACGACGACGCCGACGCCACGCTGAGCAACACCTTCACGTCCGCGCTGCTGCCGGCCGAGCAGACCTACACGGTCACCGAGCTGGCGACCCCGGGTTGGACGCTCGACGCCCAGGGTTCGATCTGCACCGCCGGAGGCGAGCTCGTCGGGTCGACGGCATCGATCACGCCGGCCGCCGGCGCAACGGTCGTCTGCACGTTCGTCAACGCGGCCGACCCCGCCGAGCTGACGGCGACCAAGCAGACGCTCGGCGTGACCGGCCCGTGGGGGCCCTTCGAGTTCACGCTCGCCGGTGGCCCGTTCGCCGGTGATCCCGCCCAGGCGGTCGACTCGGTCGACCCGGCAGCGCAGTGGACCGAGCTCGTCGAGGGCCAGACGTACACGCTGACCGAGAACGAGGTGCCCGGCTACCTGCCCGGCGCCGTGTTCACCTGCACGGCCTCGCTGCCCGGCGCCGCCGGGCCGGTGCCGCTGCCCGACGCCGACGCCATCACGACGGGCTTCCAGCTCGTCGCGACCGCCGGTGCGGCGTACTCCTGCGAGATCACCAACGTGGCGATCCCGCCGCAGGTCGTCGTCGAGAAGACGACCGAAGGTGGCTTCGGCACGTTCGTGTTCGACGTCACGCCGACCCAGGGGGGTGATCCGATCGCCCCGATCAGCGTCACGACCGACGCCCAGAACAACCCGGCGTCGAGCCTCCCGTCGGACCTCGACGCCGGCATCGGCTACACCGTCGCCGAGCGGGCGAACGACGAGTTCGTCGCCCAGACGCTGTCGTGCACGGTGACCGACGCAGAGGGCGCCACGTCGCCGTACGTGTTCGACACGCCGACGCAGCCGGGTGATGTGATCGACTGCTCGATCACGAACCTGAAGAAGGCCCGGATCATCGTCGACAAGGTCACGATCCCCGGTGCGGCACCCGACGTCTTCGACTTCGAGGAGGACTGGAGCGGCACGATCGACGGCACGCCCGAATTCGGCCTCGCCGATCCGGATACGCCGCACGACTCGGGGCTCGTCGCGCCGAACGCGACCTATCAGGTCATCGAGCTCTTCGAGCCCGGCTGGCAGCTGATCGACGTCGTCTGCGACCCCGCCGTCAACGCCGACACCAGCGTGGCCGGTGCGTCGGCGACGATCACGCCCGCACCGGGCGAGGAGATCGTCTGCACGTTCACCAGCGCCCGGCGCGGCGACGTGGTCGTCCTGAAGGAGGTCACTGCTCCGGTGACGCAGACCGGCAACGACGCCGAGTACGAGGTCTCGTACGACGTGGTCGTCACCTCGCTGTCGAACGTCGACGAGGCGTTCACGCTCGAGGACGAGTTCCAGTTCGGCGCCGGCACCGAGATCACCTCGTGGAACGTCGACCGCACCTCGGCCACCGGCCCGCTGCCGCTGACCACCTGGAACGGCGGCGCCGGCACCGACCCGGCCGACCTGACGGTCGCCTCGGGCACGATCAGCCCGGCGGACGAGTTCGTGTACGAGGTCACCGTGACCTTCACCGTCGAGGGCGTGGCGACGTCGAGCGCTCGTGATTGCGAGCTCGGTGACGGCGAGTCCGGCACCGGCACGCTCAACGTGGCCACGGTTCGCTTCGGCGAGGGCGACTCGAACACCGACGACGACTGCGACGAGATCCCCGAGCCGGACGTCACGATCGACAAGGCCGTGTCGCCGGGTCAGCCGGTGCTCGTGGCCGGCAACGTCTACACCGCCGAGTACACGATCGTCGTCGAGAACGTCGGCGACGGCCCCGGAACGTACGACCTGGTCGACACGCCGGACTTCGGCGACGGCGCCACGGTGACGAACGTCGCTGCCATGGGCAACGGGGTGGACGTCGGTGTCGCCGGACCCGGTCCGTTGACGATCGTCACCGGTGAGGAGATCTTCGCAGGTGAGTCGCACGTCTACACGGTGACGGTCACGTTCGACGTGGCCGGCTCGATGACCATCGCGGAGCGGACCTGCATCGTCGAGGGCGAGCCCGGTGGCTCGGGTGCCTACAACAGCGCCGCGGTCACCTTCAACGGCCCGACCACGGTCGAGGACGACGCCTGCACCGACATCCCGGACCCGAACGTCGAGATCGAGAAGGTCGTCGAGACCGGCGAGGCCGTCCGCAATGCCGACGGCACCTGGACCGTGAGCTACCTGCTCGAGGTCCGCAACGTCGGCGACCAGGTCGAGGTCGGCCCGGCCGAGTACGACCTGACCGACGAGTTCGCCTTCAGCCCTGGCGTGACCGTCGACTCGGCGTCGGCCGAAGTCGTGTCGGCACCCGCCGGCACGACCGTGTCGCCGACGTTCGCCGGCGCGGCGCCGGACGACCTCGTCGTCGAGGACGTCCGGATCGACGCCGGAGAGACCCACGTCTACCGGGTCATCGCCGACATCTCGATCGCCGTCGGCCCGGACACCGACGGCAGCTGCACCGGCGAGCCCGGCTCCGACCGCGGCCTCGCCAACGGCATGACCGTCACGGTGTTCGGCGAGCCGATCGAGGACGAGGCCTGTGCCGGCTTCGCCACCCTCACGTTGATCAAGAACGTGTCGGACGACGATGGCGGCAACGCCACCACGGCCGACTTCCCGCTCACGGCCGAGGGTCCGGTCACCATCAGCGGCATCTCGCCGGTGGCCTCGGCGGTCCCGGCCGG
>NZ_JASJCS010000199.1 GCF_030065885.1 Ilumatobacter sp.
GGGTGTACCCCCGAACAGATCGATCACCGAGTCGGCGATCTGCGTGCCTTCGAGGCGGGCGTCGACCATCGGTCGCATCGTAGGCCCGGCGGCGGCGTTGCCGGCCCGAGCGAACACGGTGCGCTCGCCTTGGTTACGCTCGACCCATGGTCGACGCCCGCCTCGAAGGCACGCAGATCGCCGACTCGGTGATCGATCTGTTCGGGGGTACACCCCTGGTCCGCATGAAGCGGATCATGGAGGTCGAGGACCTGCCCTGCGTGCTGGCGATGAAGATGGAGACCACGAACCCGGGCGGCTCCTCGAAGGACCGGCCTGCGCTCGAGATGATCCTCGCCGCCGAGCGCAGCGGTGAGCTGCAGCCGGGCGGCACGATCGTCGAGCCGACCAGCGGCAACACCGGCGTGGGCCTCGCCATCGTCGCCGCGCAGCGCGGGTACGACTGCGTGTTCGTGATGACCGACAAGGTGGCGCCCGAGAAGATCTCGCTCCTCAAGGCCTACGGCGCCGAGGTGGTCGTCTGCCCGGTCGCGGTCGCGCCGGACGACGAGCGCAGCTACTACAAGGTCGCCGAACGGCTCACGCACGAGCGCAACGCGTTCCGGCCCAACCAGTACGCCAACCCCAACAACCCGATCTCCCACACCAAGACCACCGGGCCCGAGATCTGGGAGCAGACGGCCGGGCGGATCACTCACTTCGTCGCGGGTGCCGGCACGTGCGGTTCGATCACCGGCGTGGCGCGGTACCTCAAGGAGCAGAATCCGGACGTCAAGATCATCGCCGCCGACCCCGAGGGCTCGGTCTTCTCGGGCGGGTCGGGGCGTCCCTATCTGGTCGAGGGCGTGGGCGAGGACTTCTTCCCCGCGGCGTGGGAGCCCGAGCTGTACGACGAGACGATCGCGATCAGCGACGCGGACAGCTTCATGATGGCGCGCCACGTCAGCCAGGTCGAGGGCATCCTGATCGGCGGCTCGGGCGGCATGGCGGTCGCCGCCGCCATCCAGGTCGCTCGCCGCGCCGACCCCGACGACATCGTCGTCGTGTTCAACCCCGACTCGGGTCGCGGCTACCTCTCGCGCGTGTTCGACGACGACTGGATGGCCAACTTCGGCTTCCTCACCGAGTGCGACGAGTCGGTCGGGGCGGTGCTCGAGGCCCGCAACCCGTCGATCGAGAACCTGCTCTACGTCAACCCCGGCGAGACCGTGCGCACCGCGATCGATCGCATGCGGGCCAGCAGCGTCAGCCAGCTGCCGGTCTGCAAGAACACGCCGCCGTTCGCCGCGGCCGAGGTGTCGGGATCGGTCGACGAGCTCGAGTTGATGGAGTCGATCGCCGACGAGCCGGCCGTCATGGACAAGGCGGTCGAGGACGTCATGGGCGACAAGCTGCCGACGATCGGCATCGGTCAGAGCCTCGACCTCGCGATCGAGATGCTCCACACCGCCCCGGCACTCCTCGTGCTGTCGGGGGGACGGCCGCTCAGCGTGCTGACCCGCACCGACATCCTCTCGTTCTTCGAGGCCCAGGCCGAACGGTGATCGCTCGATCGCCGACGACCGGCTCGACGAACGGAGAACCACATGGGTGAAGAGGAACAGCAGGTCGGCTGGGCGTTCGAGACGCTGGCCATCCACGCCGGCCAGGAGCCGGACGCGGGCACCGGTGCCGTCGTGCCGCCGATCTCGCTGGCGACGACGTTCGCCCAGCGCGAGGTCGGCGTGCACCAGGGCTACGAGTACTCGCGGTCGGGTAACCCGACGCGCACGGCGATGGAGGAGCAGATCGCGGCCCTCGAAGCGGCGCGCCACGGACTGGCGTTCGCGAGCGGCCTGGCTGCGGAGGACAACGTCATCAGGCTCCTCGAGCAGGGCCGGCGGATCCTGCTCGGCAACGATGCGTACGGCGGCACGTTCCGGCTGATCGCCAAGGTGTGGTCGCCGATGGGGTACCCGTGGACGGCCGTCGACCTCGGCGACCTCGACGCGGTCGTCGCCGGCTGGCCCGAAGACACCGGCATGGTGTGGCTCGAGACGCCGACCAACCCGTTGCTCACCTGCTTCGACATCGAGGCGATCGCCGAGATCGCCCACGAGCGGGGGGCGCTCGTGGTCGTCGACAACACGTTCGCCACGCCGTACCTGCAGCAGCCGGTGACCCTCGGTGCCGACATCGTGGTCCACTCGGCGACCAAGTACCTCGGCGGGCACAGCGACGTCGTCGGCGGCTTCCTCGCCGTCGACGACGACACGATCGCCGACCGGCTCCGCTTCACGCAGAACGCCGCGGGCGCGGTGCCGTCGCCGTTCGATTGCTACCTCGTCATGCGCGGCGCCAAGACGCTCGGCGTCCGGATGGACCGTCACAGCGAGAACGCACGGGCCATCGTCGATCTGCTGATCGAGCATCCCGCTGTCGATCGCGTGCTCTACCCGCAGTTGCCCGACCATCCGGGCCACGCTGCCGCAGCCCGCCAGATGCGCGACTACGGCGGCATGGTGAGCTTCACCGTCGCCGGCGGCGAGGAGGCCGCCCGGCGCATCGCGGCGTCGACCGAGCTGTTCACGCTCGCCGAGTCGCTCGGTGCCGTCGAGAGCCTCATCGAGCACCCGGGCGCGATGACGCACGCGTCGGCCGCCGGCTCGCCGCTCGAGGTGCCCGACAACCTCATCCGGCTGTCGGTTGGCATCGAACACGCCAGCGATCTGGTCGCCGATCTCGCGCAAGCGCTCGAGCGCGCCTGACCGGCCGGCCACCGCGCCACGGCGCCACGACGCACGCCTCGGCTGGGGCGAGTAGTTCGGCCCTGTCCAACGACCCGTCGCGGTGGGTACCGTGAGCGGTATCAACGAGCAGCCGCCGCCCGTGTCACCCGAACGACCGCTCGTGCTCGCCGCCAACCGGTTGCCGATTAGGCGCACCGAGGACGGCTGGGCCACCAGTCCGGGCGGGCTCGTGCGCGCCCTGCTGCCGATCGTCCAGGAGTCCAAGGGGAGCTGGGTCGGGTGGACGGGCGAGGCCGACAGCTCGTCCGAGATGATCCACGTGGACGGCATCGACCTCCACCCGATCTCGATCTCGGATCGCGAGCTCGAGCGCTACTACGAGGGCTTCGCCAACGACACGCTCTGGCCGCTCTACCACGACGCCATCCGCGACTCCGGCTACCGCAGCGAGGACTGGGATGCCTACGTCGACGTCAACCGGCGCTTCGCCGACCGGCTGGCCGAGATCTCGCCGCCGGGCGCGAACGTGTGGATCCACGACTACCACCTCCAGCTCGTGCCGATGTTCCTGCGCGAGCGGCGCCAGGACGTCCGGATCGGCTGGTTCAACCACATTCCGTTCCCGCCGTTGGAGCTGTTCCAGCGCCTACCGTGGCGCGCCGAGATCATCCGCGGCCTGCTCGGTGCCGACGTGCTGGGGTTCCAGCGGGCCCGGGGTGCACGCAACTTCGTCGCCGCCGCCCACCAGCTGGCCGGGGCGACCGAGGTCGCCGACGACCTCGTCCACCTCGACGACCACACCGTCCAGGTGGGTCACTTCCCGATCTCGATCGACGTCGACGAGTTCGAGCTGCTGGCGAGTGGGCGGGCAACCCGGCAGCGCGTCTCGCAGATCCGCACCCGCCTCGGCGATCCCGAGGTGATCCTGCTGGGCGTCGATCGGCTCGACTACACCAAGGGGATCGGCAGCAGGCTGCGAGCCTTCGGCCAGCTGCTCGACGACGGTCGCCTCGACGCCGAGCGCCATGTCCTCGTGCAGATCGCGACGCCGACCCGCGAGCGGGTCGAGTTGTACCAGGAGGAGCGCCGCGAGATCGAGCAGATCATCGGCGAGATCAACGGCCGTCACGCTCGACTCGGCTTCCCCGCCATCCACTACCTCTATCGCATGCTGCCGGTCGAGGATCTGATCCCGCTCTACCGGGCGGGCGACATCATGTTGGTGACACCGTTCCGGGACGGCATGAACCTCGTCGCCAAGGAGTACGTCGCGGCCCACGTCGACGGCGACGGCGTGCTGGTGCTCTCGGAGTTCACCGGTGCCGCCGACGAGCTGAGCGACGCGCTCCTCGTCAACCCGCACGACGAGCAGGCCCTCCAGGATGCGATCGTGCAGGCGGTCGAGATGCATCGCCACGAGCGCCGCCCACGGATGGAGGCGATGCGCACGGCGGTCGCCGACGCGAACGTTGGCGACTGGGCGCGATCGTTCCTCGACGCACTCGCCGGGGCCTGAGGCGACGGTTCAGCGGCCGGCGAGCGCTTCGACCACCGGCGCGAACCCCTCGGCGTCGCGCACGACGAAGTGGCTGATGCCGACGTGCTCGCGCAACCGCTCGATCTCGTCGACGACCTGTTCGAGCGAGCCGAACAGCGCGAACGGTGTGTGCTCGATCACCTCGGCGTCGAGCCGGAACCGCTCACTCAGCTCGGCCGCGGCCGGAGCGTCCGGGCCGACGGCGGTGAACTGCACCAGGGCCGACCGCTCGATGTCGGAGTCGCGAGGGCCCGCCGCCTCGGAGAGCCAGCCCGCCCGCTCGACGACCTGGTCGAGCGCGAATCCGCCACCACTCGGCTTGCCGCCCTCGCCGTGGACGAGGCCGGTGAACTGGAAGATGTCAGCGAACCTTCCCGCGAGGGACACGACACGGCGGCCATGCCCGCCGATCAGGAACGGCACGTGGTCGTTGACTGGTCGGACACCCAGGTCGGCGAGGTGGACCCGGACGTGCTCGCCGTCGAGCTCGGCCGCACCGTCGTCGAGCAGGCTCCGCAGCACCTCGAGCGACTCGGCGAACCGGTCGACGCGCGGGCCGGGTCGGCGAATGGGCGATCCGATCCAGTCGTGCTCGGCCTCGTCGTAGCCGGTGCCGAGGCCGAGCACCAGCCGGCCGCCGGTCAGCCGATCGACCGTGGCGGCGGTGCGGGCGAGCAGAGCGGTGTTGTGGAGCTCGTTGTTGATCACCAGTGGGCCGACTCGTAGTCGATCGGTCGCCGTCGCGGCGACGACCAGCGGAGCGAACGGATCGATCGAACCCGGGCCCTCCCTCGCACCCTCCCGATCTGGGTCGGCGCCGACGTGGTCGTACGTGTAGAGCTCCTGGTAGCCGAGCGCCTCGACCCGCCGTGCGTGATCGGCCAACCGCGCGGCATCGTCGAGGGGCCCGCCCTGCACCGCGAATCGGAACGGCCGGTTCATGCCGCCCTCCGGTACACGGTGCGGTCGTGGCTGAAGTGGACGACATCGGGCTCGAGCGCATGCAGCCGGTCGAGCGACGCACGTGACGTGTCCGACCAGCTCTCGTCGTGCACGTCGCCGGGATCGAGCTCGCGGGCGGTGTACTCGGCACACGTGTAGCAGCACTGGCCACCGACGATCGTCCGGCCGCTGTCATCGTCGACGAGGAGCGACTGGTGGCCCGGCGTGTGGCCGGGCGT
>NZ_JASJCS010000200.1 GCF_030065885.1 Ilumatobacter sp.
GCAGCGGCCTCGGGAGCGGCAGCGGCCTCGGGAGCAGCAGCGGCCTCGGGAGCAGCAGCGGCCTCGGGAGCAGCAGCGGCCTCGGGAGCAGCAGCGGCCTCGTCGGCAGCCGGTGCCGGCAGCGTGCTCTCGGTGAAGATCACGTACTCGTTGCAGAGCACGTCGTAGGCGTTGAGCTCGGCCGGCTCGATCAGCTGGACGTGCTGCAGGTTGCGGAAGCTGAGCGCCGCCGCCTGGTCGTCGCGACCGACCACCACCAGTGCGGTGCCGTCGATGCCGAGGCCGGCGAGCGCCGACTTGGCCGCCTTGGTGCTCGGCGCGTCGATGCCCCACTGGTCGACGACGACGACCTTGCCCTCGGCGGCACGGTCGGACAACGCCGAGCGCAGCGCGAGCTTGATCATCTTCTTGGGCGTCTTCTGGTTGTACGAGCGGGGCTTCGGGCCGAGGGCGACGCCGCCGCCGGCGAACTGCGGCGAGCGGATCGAGCCCTGGCGGGCGTTGCCGGTGCCCTTCTGGCGGTACGGCTTGGCACCACCGCCGCGCACTTCGCTGCGGGTCTTGGTGCTCTGCGTGCCTGCGCGGCGGGCGGCGAGCTGCGCGGTGACGACCTGGTGCATGACGGGCACGTTGGGCTGGATGCCGAAGGTGCCGTCGTCGAGGTCGACCGTGCCGGCGTCCTTGCCGGCGGCGTTCTTCAGGCTGATCTGGGTCATCTCAGGCTCCCTTCACCGCGGTCGCCGAGGCCGCCTTGACGGCGTTGCGCACCGAGACGACACCGCCGTTCGGACCCGGCACCGACCCCTTGATCAGCAGCACGTTGCGTTCGCCGTCGGAGTCGACGACTTCGAGGTTCAGCGTGGTGACCTGCTCGTGGCCGAGGTGGCCCGGCATCCGCTGGCCCTTGAACACCCGGCCCGGGAACGAGCAGGCGCCGACCGAACCGGGGGTGCGGTGGTTCTTGTGGTTGCCGTGGCTGGCGTTCTGGCCCTTGAAGTTGTGGCGCTTCATGGCGCCCGCGAAGCCCTTGCCGCGGCTGGTGGCGGTCACGTCGACGCGGCTGCCGGCCTCGATCGCCTCGACCGTGATCTCCTGGCCGATCTCGAAACCGTCGACCGAGTCGATCCGCAGCTCGACGAGGCGCTTACCGGGCTGCACGCCCGCCTTCTCGAAGTGGCCGGCCGCCGGCTTGTTGAGCTTCTTCGCGTCGCGGTGTCCATAGGTGACCTGCAGCGCCGTGTAGCCGTCGCGCTCGTTGGTCTTGATCTGCACGACGCGCATGGGTTCGACACGGAGCACCGTGACGGGGACGATCTTGTCGTCGACCCACTTCTGCGTCATCCCGACCTTCTCGCCGAGAATCACTGTCTGTGCCATTGCGGCTGTCCTTCGAGTTGATCGAGCCCTGGGGCTATCCACTGATACGTGCCCGGGAGCGTTGCGAACCGGCCCGGCTCTCACGCAAATGCTCCGCTGCCTGGCAGGCATGCGGAGCATCCGGTCAAGTTGTTGCCGTGAGGTCCCCGCCGGGCGGGCTCACACGGACATCGATTGGTGAGTACGAATCTGTGCCGGAAGCGCTCCGACACGGCCAGGAAATGCTAGCGGCCGCCGTGTGGAAGCCCAACGTCGCCCGAGTGCCCATTTCCCCACCTCGTTCCCGAGACGCGGGCCGGGCTGTCGGAGCGATCGTGTCGAGTCCGGCGGCCGCCGCAGATCAGGTGTCGGGGCGGCTCGTGAGGGTGACGGTCAGGGTGATGGTCTCACCGTCTCGGAGCAGGACGACGGTGATGTCGTCGCCGGGTTCGCGATCGCGGATCGCCGCGACGAGTCCTGCACCGCCGTCGACGGTGGTGTCGTCGATGGCGATGACGATGTCGCCGGCGCGGATGCCCCCTGCCTGGGCGGGCGTGTCGGGGGCGACCTCGGTGATGAGGGCTCCCTGGCCGCCGTCGCTGCGATCGTTGAGCTCGACACCGAGGAACCCCTCTTCGCGGGCGACGCCGTCGGAGTGCTCGCGCAACGAATCGACGATCGGGAGCGCTTCGGCGACGGAGATGGCGAACCCGATGTTGCTGGCCGCCGTGGTGGCGTCGCTGCGAGCGACCGCCGTGTTGATGCCCACGACCTCGCCGGCTGCGTTGACGAGCGGGCCGCCGGAGTTGCCGGACGAGATCGCCGCATCGGTCTGCAGCAGGCCGTCGAGGGCGCCGTTCTCGGTGATGATCGTCCGCTCGAGCGCCGACACGATGCCGAGGGTCACGGACGGGGCGCCGTCGAGGTCGAGCGCGAAGCCGATGGCGACGACCTCGTCGCCGATGCGGACCGAGTCGGGGTCGGCGAACCGAGCCGGCGTGTAGCCGTCGCCGGCCATACGGAGGAGAGCGAGGTCGTTGCCGGCGTCGGCCGCGAGCAACGTCGCCGGCCGGGGCTCGGTCTCACCGGCCAGCCGAACCCGGATCTCGGTCGCCCCTTCGACGACGTGGGCGTTCGTCAGGATCTCGCCGTCGGCCGTCGTGATCACCCCGGTGCCGATCGAGCCGCCCGGTCCGGCAGGTCCACCCGCGACGTCGGCGCTGATGGTGACCACCGAGGGCGCCACGAACTCGGCGACGGAGGCGACATCGATCGGCGGCAGCACGTCGTCGCGAGCCGCGCCGATCTCGAGTGCGGCGCTGGAAGCGCGCTGTGGCGGCTGCGGATCGTCGTCGAGCCGCTGGCCGACGAGCGCCCCGACGACGCCGGCGCCGACGGCGACGAGCACCATCGACGTTGCGAGGGCGATGCGTCGCCTCCAAGGTCGACGGGGCCCATCAGGCCGGTCGGGAGGGTCGGGGAGGACGCCGGGTGGCGGCGGGGTGGGGGCCGCTGCGTGTGGCGTCAGTTCGACCATGGTGGGGGGACCCCACTCGTGTGGGCGGGTCCAGCCGGATTCGTCGGAGGGGGGCAACGAACTCACGGTCTTCGGTCTACCAACCGCCGCCGCGGGTCCGCACCGCGGGCTTCGAGGTTCTCACACAGTTCATACCTTTCTGAACCGCGACCACCGGACGTCCATTCCGCCCGGCCGCGGCGATGCGCAGGTTCAGTAGGGCGAGTCGACGTCGCCGGCCTCGACGTACACGCTCTTCCACTGGCTGTAGTGGTCGAGCGCGGCGTGACCGTTCTCGCGGCCGATGCCCGACCGCTTGACACCGCCGAACGGCACCGACGTCGGCGTCAGGTTGTAGGTGTTGATCCAGCACGACCCCGCCTCGAGCCGGGCGATGACGCGGTGCGCGCGTTGGATGTCCCGGCTGAAGACGCCGGCGGACAGCCCGTACTCGGTGTCGTTGGCGCGTTCGACGACCTCGTCCTCGTCGTCGAAGGGCATCACGCACATGACCGGGCCGAAGATCTCCTCGCGGGCGACGCGCATGTCGTCGGTGACGTCGACCAGCACCGTCGGTTCGACGAACCAACCGCCGTCGAGGCCGGGCAAGACCGCCCGATCGCCACCCACCAGGGCTCGCGCACCTTCGTTGCGGCCGATAGCGAGATAGTCGAGCACGCGATCGAACTGGGCCTGGCTCACGAGCGGGCCCATCTGGGTGGCCTCGTCGAGGGGGTCGCCGAGCCGGATCTGCTGCGTGCGCCGGACGACACGATCGAGGAAGTCGTCGTAGACGGCGCGTTGCACGAAGACGCGGGTGCCGTTCGAGCAGACTTGTCCGGTCGAGTAGAAGTTGCCGAGCATCGCACCCGACACGGCGTTGTCGAGATCGGCGTCGTCGAACACGATCAGCGGCGACTTCCCGCCGAGTTCGAGCGTGACGTGCTTGAGGCCGGCGGCCGCACCCGCCATGACCTTCGTGCCGGTGGGGACCGAGCCGGTCACCGACACCTTGGCGACATCGGGGTGCTGCACGAGGTCGGCACCGACGTCGCCGCGGCCCTGCACCACGTTGTAGACGCCGTCCGGGACGCCGGCCTCGGTCAGGATCTCGGCGACCGCCAGCGCCGACAGCGGTGTGACGTCGGACGGCTTGAAGATCATGGCGTTGCCGGCGGCCAGCGCCGGCGCACCCTTCCAGCAGGCGATCTGGATCGGGTAGTTCCAGGCGCCGATGCCGACGCAGATGCCGAGCGGCTCACGGCGCGTGTAGGCGAACGAACCCCCCGCGGCTCCCTCGAGCTCGATGTACCGGCCCGTGGCGGTCGCAGCGAGCGACCCGAAGAACTCCAGGCTCTCGGCGCCCGACGTCGGATCGACCACGAGCGTCTCCTGCAGTGCCTTGCCGGTGTCGAGCGTCTCGAGCTCCGACAGCTCGCTGTTGCGATCCCGGATGATGTCCGCTGCTCGCCGCAGGATGCGGCCCCGCTCGTCAGCGGGCGTCGCCGACCAGGCAGCGAACCCCTCCCTCGCGGCGACGACGGCGCGGTCGATCGTGTCGTCGTCCGCCGCCCGGACCTCGGCGATCACCTCACCGGTGGCGGGGTATCGGCTCTCGATGACCTCGCCGTCGGACTCGTGGTGGGACCCACCGATGTAGTGGCTGGCTTTCGGCTGCGCACGCACACCCCGATCCTCGCGCGGACCCCGTCCGGACGGCGTACCCCGCGCCCGCGCCACCGATCGGCCAGCGCGTAGCAGGCTCGACGGTTTGGTCGAGCGCACGGCGCGGCGAGCCCGAGCTGACTGGGGTCAGCGAGCGGCGAGACAGCGCCGCGCTCGGATGACACCCCAGCACCGGCGATCACCCGTCCGGACGGCGTACCCCGCGCCCGCGCCACCGATCGGCCAGCGCGTAGCAGGCTCGACGGTGTGTCCGAGCGCAAGGCAGGCGAGCCCGAGCTGACTGGGGTCAGCGAGCGGCGAGACGGAACGCCGCGCTCGGACGGCACCCCGAACCGACGATCACCCGTCGCAACGCGCCAGCGCCCCGAACTCAGTCAGTGCGAAGCAGGGCTCGACGGTGTGGTCGAGCGCACGGCGCGGCGAGCCCGAGCTGACTGGGGTCAGCGAGCGGCGAGACGGAACGCCGCGCTCGGGCAAACCGTCAGCCCTGCTGGATCTTGATTTCGATGTCGACGCCGGCGGGGAGCTCGATGCGTTGCAGCGAATCGATCGTCTTGGCGTTCGGGTTGACGATGTCGATCAACCGCTTGTGGACGCGCATCTCGAAGTGCTCACGACTGTCCTTGTCGACGTGTGGGCCACGGATGACGGTGTAGCGGTGCTTGTCGGTGGGCAACGGGATCGGGCCACGGATGGTGGCGTCGGTCCGGTTGACGGTCTCGACGATCTTCTTCGTCGACTGGTCGATGATCTCGTGATCGAACGCCTTGAGTCGGATCCGGATGTTCTGGGCCATGATGTCTCGATTCAGCTCTGGTGCGTCGCGGTCACTTGATGATGTTGGTGACGCGGCCGGCGCCGACGGTGCGGCCACCTTCACGGATCGCGAACCGCAGGCCTTCGTCCATCGCGATCG
>NZ_JASJCS010000080.1 GCF_030065885.1 Ilumatobacter sp.
TACCTCACGCGTGACTCCGTGCTCGCGTTCCATGGCCTTGGGCTCGTGAACCCTCGCCGGATTCGTGTCGGCACCACGCGCCGGGTGCGACGCAACCTCCCCGACCAGATCGAAGTGATCCGCGATGACCTGCCCGCATCGGACCGGATGGTCTACGACGGATTGCCATCCGCGACCGTAGAGCGGGCCCTGCGCGACTGCATCGGCAGCATCATGAGCGACCGCCTCATGGCCGCTGCCGACCGTGCCCGAGACGAAGGCCTCCTTCGCCGCCGAGACCGCGCGCGCATCATCGAGGAGATCGGGGCGGCCCAATGAAAGAGCCGCCGCGGAACCAACAAGCCCTGGCGGCCCGGTTGCGCAACCTGGCTGACGATCTCGGGATCGCCGAGCCGAGACTTCGGCGCACCGTCGCGCACACGATCGTCGGTCAGATGCTGCCGGCCGGCGTCGTGAAGGGTGGAGCGTCGATTCGGTTTCGGACCAATGAGCAAGACGCGCGCCTCACCCGGGATCTCGACTTCTCTCCCCGGCCCGGAACGACGACCGAGGACTTCGAGGACCAACTGGCCGACAACCTCGAGCGCGGCTGGCATCACGTCACAGGCCGCCTCGTGACGAAGCGGAAGGCTCAGCCCGAGGGTGTCCCGACCGAGTACGTGATGCAGCCGTACGAGATCAAGCTCAGCTTCCACGGCACCGCATGGACGACCGTGGTGTTCGAGGTCGGCCACCCCGAGATCGACAGCACCGACACGCCGGAGCACCGCCTCGCCGAGGACATCGGGAGTCTCTTCGCCGATCTCGGTCTGCCGGTACCCGAGCCGATCGCGGTGATGGCCGCCGCACACCAAGCGGCACAGAAGATCCATGCCTGCACCGGGCCGACGGCATCACAGCGAGCGCACGATCTGGTCGACCTCCAGATTCTCAATCGCGCTGATCCGCTCGACCCAATCGAAGTCGCCGAGGCCGGCGCCCGCCTGTTCGCGTACCGGCGACAGCAGCCATGGCCGCCGACCGTCGTCGCCCACGACACCTGGCCAGAGCTGTACGCCGCGGCGACGAGCGAACTCGCAACGGAAGTTCTCCCGCTCGACTCCGCCGTCGCCTGGTTGAACGCACTCATCCGCCGCAGCGGCAGGCCCTGAGCTTGGTCCACGCGGGTTGGAGCCCGTCACACACGATGCGAGTGTCCCCGAACGGCATCACGGGGGTGCCCGCCCAGATTGGCAGCTATGGCGCATCGTACGCCAGCATCGCGAGCCGCATTGGCCGAGTGCTGGGCGTCGGGAGCGAAACTTCACCAAACGGCGTTGACAGCGGCCGCGCGATATCGAGGTCGTGGAAGAAGAACGCCACGCGAGCGTCTCTCGGCCAGTCGTCGAATCGGGTCAGGAACAGATCGGATTGCACCGACTCGCCTTCCAAGTCGAGCAACCGCTCGTCGTACGCCACCTGCCAATCCAAACGATTTCGACCGGCGCGGGATTGCGTCACTTCGCTGAAATCGGGCTGGGTCGTAGCGTCGCTAACGAAGGCCTCGATCAGAAAGCAGCCATCGACACCTTCGACGGGATGAATGCCCAACACACGCGCATCGCGGGATTCGACACCATTGCATCGTGCCCGAGCCGAGCCCGTCGCGGCAAGCGCCGAACCGCAGTTTGGCGCTACCCGGCGCCGCCCCACGACGCCGGAGGGCGCAGGGTCGAACGCTCGCGCGGGGCACGACGGGTCGCCGCACGCCTCGTCGGGATCGCCGTCACCACCGAAGTGTTCGAACTCGTAGTGGAAGCACACCCAGTGCATCTGCTCGAAGATGGCGTACGACTCTCGGTTGCGGACAACTGGCCGTCGACAGCGCTTGCACTCGAACTCGTCGTCCACCGGGCGAACACTGCCTCAGGCGATAGCCCCGGCGCAACGTCGATGGACGGATGTGGCGCGGTCAGCACCTACCGGTCGGAGGATGGAGACGTTCGGGGTCGAGGCGTTCACGGTCACGCGAACTGCGGACGCTACGAGCGTGTCCTCGCCGGGCACGCGATTCCACTTCCGTACTCCCCACCAGTAGCGCCGAGCGGCTGATTGGAGCGGCGTATGCCACCTGGTCAACCGAGCAGGTCGGCGATGACGTCGGCGGCCTGGCGGTCGCTGGCTTCGAGGAAGTGGGCGTAGACGTTCAGGGTGGTCGCAGCGTTGGCGTGGCCGAGGCGCCCGCTGACGGTGCGGACCGGGACGCCGGCGGCGAGCAGCTGGGTGGCGTGGAGGTGCCGGAGGTCGTGGAGGCGGACGCCGTCGAGGCCGGCCTGCTGACGTACCCGTGTGAAGCGGCCGGTGATCGTGTCGGGGTGGAGCGGGTCGGCGCCGTCGGCTGACTCGGTGAACACGTAGCCGTCGGGGTCGACTTCGACCTCGCACGCCGCTGCACGTTCCTCGAGGCGCCGACGCTGCGCGTCGAGCACGGCGACCGTGGCATCGTCCAGTGCAATCCGTCGTGAGGCGTGCGTCTTGGTGTCCTTCACGACCGTGCCGCCGGCGACCGATGCGATCGACCGCGTGATCGACAACGTGCGCGTGCGGCGGTCGATGTCGGACCACCGCAACCCGCACACCTCGCCGCGGCGGGCTCCGGTTGCGGTCAGCACGCGGAGCAAGGCGCCGTACTCGGGGTCGTCCTCGTCGGCCAGCTCGAGCATGCGCTTCACGTCGGCGATCGCGGGCGGGTTGATCTCACGCTGGCGCAGCTTCGGCGGTGATGCGGAGACCGCCGGGTTCATCGGCACGATGCCCCACTTCACGGCCTGACCGAACGCACCTCGGAGCACGGCGTGCGCATGCCGGATCGTGGCGGGGGAGAGGCCGCGCTCCTTCGAGAGCATGGCGTAGTAGTCGTCGAGCCGCTTCGTCGTGATCCGCCCGAGCCGCAGCCGGCCGAGATCGGGCTTGATAAGCCGTTCGGTCAGCCGTCGGTACTCGCGCACCGTCGTCGGCGACAACGAGCCCTCGACGTGGTCGATCCACGAGTCGAGCAGCTGACCGAGCGTCTTCGCCGTCGAGGTGATCTTGCCCTCCGACACCTTCGCCACGAGTGCGGCGAGCGCCCGCTGTGCCTCGCGCTTCGTGCCGTAGTGCGTGCGACTGAGCTGCTTGCGCAGGCCGGTCTCCGGATCGCGAGGCAGCTGGACGATCAGCTCCCAGTTGCCGGGCTGGCGCTCGCGCAGTGAGCCCTTCATGCCAGGAATCGTAGACCGAATTCTTGGTTAGCTGCTTGGTTGACGTTCGTGACACCTGCAAGCTGTTCGAAGAAATACCAATCTACCTGGCATTTCGTGGAGCCCAGAATCGGAATCGAACCGACGACCTACGCATTACGAGTGCGTTGCTCTACCGACTGAGCTATCTGGGCAGCGGGCGGAATCCTAGCGGTTGGCCCTGCCGCTCAAACGCGGAGATCGTGCGAGGCGCGTCCCCGGGTCAGCCGGTCAACACGGGCAACGACCACAGCAGCGACTGGAGGAGCAGTGCCTCGTTGGGATTGTGCTCCATCGCATCCATTGCCTCGTGGATGTCGCGGACCGCCTTCGCGGCCGACTCGGGGCGTGCGACCGCCCCGGCGACCAGCGCGTCCCGGTAGGTGCCGGCGATCACCGTGAGGCCGGCCAGGAGCTCGTCGACGCGGTGCCGGCGCAGCTCGCGCTTGTGGCGTTCCTCCAGCGCCTTCTTGCCGCTGCCGCGCTCGCCGTAGCGGGCGATCCGCTCCTCTAGCTCCTCGACCTCGTCGGCGTGCCGGTGGCTCAGCGGCTCGGCCGCCGCCTCGATCCGGCCGAGCAGGTCGTCGACGAGGCCCATGACCGTCGCCCCGTTGCCGTCGAGCTGACGGGCGACGTCCTCGAACGCCTGCCGGCGCGCCACCAGGTCGGGATCGGTCGCGAGGACCCTGGCCCGGTCGACGTTCCCGCCCGAGGCGCGCGCCGCGGCGGCGGCCGCCTCGGAGTCGGTTCCCTCGGCGACGAGCCGATCGGCGATGTGCTGCTCGTCGACCTGGCGGAACTCGATGCGAGCGCACCGCGAGGAGATCGTGACCAGGTCGTGGGGCACGAAGTCGGCGAGGATCACGAAGACGGTCGACTCGGGCGGCTCCTCGATCGTCTTGAGCATCAGCGCCGCGCCCTCGGGCCTGAGGAGGTGGAAGTCGTCGAGGATCATCACCTTGCGCTCGCCCTCGGTCGGGGCCAGCGACGCGGTCCGCACGATCTCGCGCGCTTGGTCGAACGAGATCGATGCGCCGGCGCGGACGACCTCCTTGACGTCGGGATGCTCACCGCGCAGCGCCAGCCTGGCGTCTCGTTGCTCGGCGTCGTCGACGCCAGCGATCACGAGGGCGGCGAACGCACGCGCCGCCTCCCACTTGGTCGAACCGGCAGGGCCGACGAACAGGTAGGCGTGCACCGGTGCGTCGGCGGCCTTGACGAGCCGGGCCACCGCCGCGTCCTGCCCGACGACGTCGCTCCAGATCGAGCTCACACGCCGAGCCGTTCGTGCACGGCGGCGCGGATCGTCGCCGCCACCTCATCGGGGTCGCCGGATGCGTCGACGACGACCCACCGGTCGGGTTCGAGGGCCGCCATCGTCGCGAAGCCTTCGTCGACGCGCTCGTGGAAGGCGTGGCCGGCCTGTTCGAACCGGTCGAGGTCGCGCTTCTCGAGGCGAGCCGCGATCATGTCCTCGGGCACCGTGAGCAGCACGACCAGATCAGGCACCGTGTCCCGCACCGCCCAGTCGTTGATGCGCCGGACGTCGTCGAGCGGCAACCCGCGCCCGTAGCCCTGGTAGGCGATCGTCGAGTAGATCGACCGATCGCTGACCACGTGCTGACCCCGATCGAGCGCCGGCCGCACGACCTCGGCGAGATGCTGCGCCCGGTCGGCGGCCACGATCAGCGTCTCGGCATGGTCGTCGAGCTCGGTGACGTCGGTGTCGTGCAGGATCTCGCGCAGTCGCTGCCCGACGGCGGTGCCGCCGGTCTCGCGGGTGGCGACGGCGCCGATTGCCTCGGCGAGCCGGCGCGCGTGCGTGCTCTTGCCGCAGGCTTCAGCGCCCTCGAGTGCGATGTAGACCGGTCCCGGCATCGGCCGGCCACCCTACTGCCGCCCCCGATCTTTCAAGTTGTGTCAGACACAACTTGAAAGGGCGGGCGATCGTGACTACTCGGGTTCGATGTGCTGGCCGGACAGCTCGAGCTTGGTGGCGAACACCGCGGCCTCGGTGCGTCGCTCCATGCCCAGCTTGGTGAGCAGGTTCGAGACGTAGTTCTTGATGGTCTTCTCGGCGAGGTGCATCTCGTTCGCGATCTGGCGGTTGGTCATCCCGTCGGCGATGTGATGGAGGATGCGCCGCTCTTGCGGCGTCAGCTTCGCGAGCCGTTCGTCCTCCTCGCTCGGCTTGCGGAGCCGGTCGAGCACGCGGCCGGTGATCGAGGGGTCGAGCAGCGACTCGCCGGCAGCCACCCGCTTGACGGCGCTGAGCAGCTCGGAGCCGCGGATCTGCTTCAGCACGTACCCGGCCGCCCCGGCCATGATCGCCTCGAACAGCGCTTCGTCGTCGCTGTACGACGTCAGCATCAGGCAGTTCGTGTCGAGCTGGCTACGGATCTCGCGGCACACCTCGATGCCGTTCCCGTCGGGAATCCGCACGTCGAGGATCGCCACGTCGGGCTTGACCGCCGGGATCCGTGCGAGCGCCTCGGCCGCTCCTGCGGCTTCGCCCACCACCTCGATCTCGCCGGTCGACTCGAGCAGGGCGCGGACGCCCTGCCGGACGACCTCGTGGTCGTCCATCAAGAACGCAGTGATCGGCTTCGCCATGGCAGGACAGTGCAGCACGTTCGACGGGGCCGGGCAAGGGACCTTCGTCCCACGGCGTCCACGGCGTCGTGGTCGTGTTGATGTACGTCGACTTCGTGCGCCTTGGCTACCGTGTCCGCGGTGGTTGCGCCTCCCGACCCGTCGCTACTGCTCCACGCGGTGGAGTCGGCGCCCGATGGAGTCCTGGTCGTCGACCGTGACGGCACGATCGTGTACGCCAACCGGGCGATGCACGATCTCGCCGACGTCGACGAGCTGGTCGGCACGTCGGTGGACCAACTCGTCCCCGGCGCCGCTCGTGACCGCCACGCCGATCTCAGGGCGATGTACAACGGCGCGCCCTCGCTGCGCCCCATGGGCGTCGGTCTCGAGCTGGCGATGCAGTGCGCTGAGGGCAAGACACTGCCGGTCGAGGTGTCGCTCAGCCCCATCCAGTTCGGTCAGTACTACGTCGTGGCCACGGTCCGCGACCTCAGCGAGCGGCTCGACAATCAGCAGCGCCTGGCGACCGCGCACGAGCAACTGGCGCTGGTCCACGAGCGCGAGCGGATCGGCCGGGACCTCCACGACGTCGTGCTGCAGCACCTGTACGGCATGGGTCTGACCGTGCAGGCGACAGCGTCGCTCGCCGACGAGCTGATCCAGAAGCGGCTCGAGGACGTCATCGACGACATCGACGGCATCATCTCCGAGGTTCGCACCATCGTGTTCACGCTGGGGACGTCCGGTCAGCGCGGTGCGCTCGGGCAGGAGCTCGCCGACGTCGTCGCCCAGGCGAGCCGGGTGCTCGGCTTCACTCCGTCGCTCCGGATGGACGGCCCCGTCGAGTCGGCACTGACCGACGAGATCCGCACCGAGATGGTGGCGTCGATGCGCGAGGCGCTCGGCAACGTCGCCCGTCACGCGAAGGCGAGCAAGGCGCAGGTGCGTGTCGAGATCTTCGGCGGCGACGTCGTCATGACCGTGGTCGACAACGGCATCGGCCCGGACGAGGACGAGATGGCGCTGCGCCGCGGCCACGGCCTGGCGAACCTCGAGAACCGGGCGTCGAAGTTCGGTGGCTCGTGCACCCTGCGCTCTCGATCCGATGTCGAGCCCGGCGACGTCTCCGGCGCCGTGCTGCGCTGGTCGGTCCCGTTCTGACGGTGCTCAGCCGGCGCTGCTGACGGCGTCGGTCGCCGCTGGTGACGGCGCTCTGCCGGCGCTGCTGACGGCGCTCAGTCGCCGTCACCCCCGTCACCACCACCGTCGCCGGTGTCACCGGTGTCGCCACCCCCGGCACCGGCGTCGCCGGCGTCGCCGGCGTCATCGGTGTCACCGCTCTGCGTGTCGGTGAAATCGTCGAAGCGCGACGGCTCGGGAACATCGACGGGCGCCGCGGGGGTCGGCGGTGGGCCCTTCGGCGACTTGGCCGGCCCGAACGCGCCCCAGAGCGTGCCCAGGATCAGCACGATCACGAAGACGATGATCATCGGCGTCAGCGACAGCTCGATCACCTTCGTGACGATCAGCACGAGGACGATGCCGAGCGCGAGCGGCAGCGACCAGAAGAAGGCGCGCACCGGGTGGCGTTGGACGACCGTCGGCGTGTTGGTGGCGTTCGTCATGGTGGTCACCCTGCCTTCCAGGTCCGTGCCGGCGGCGCGTTGAAGAGGAGACCGACGAGGCCGAGCAGGGTGAGGCCCAGTCCGGCGAGCCCGACCGGATCGAGGAGCCCGTTGCCGTTGATCTCGACGTGCCCGCTGCCCGAGCAGGTCTCGAGGTTCGACGTCATCTCGCCGGATGCCGGGAACTTGGCGGTGAGCGGGAACGGCAGCTCCTCGTCCATCTCGATCGTGCCGGCGTTGCGGTTCTCCTTGCCCTCGTTCGGGTCGCCGCCGCTCGCGACCTGCACGCCGCCGACGTCGAGGTTCCACGAGTGGTTCTCGGGACCGTCGCCGGATCGCGGGGCGAACCCGAAGTACGTCACCCGGCCGTCGGTGTCGACCGTGAACGGGTTGCCGCTCGTGAACGCCTGCCCACCATCGAGCAGGTCCTGCGGCGGTGCGCCGTCACCGAGGTCGAAGGCGGCGTCGATCACGGCGCCGTCCCCGTCGTACGAGAACGCGAAGCCGCCGCACGGTCCGGTCAAACTGCTGGAGCCGCTCCCGCTCGCGGCCGGCAATGCCCCTGCGAGGCCGGCGAGCCCGTCGATCAGCGACTGCTCCTGCTCCGCGGTCAGGTTGTCGGCGTCGTCCGGCACCATGGCCAGGATCTCGTCGACGATGGCCTGGTTGGGAGGGCTGTCACCCGCCCGCGCCGGCGTTCCGCCGAGCAGCGCCGCCGCTGCGATCAGGGCGATGGCGCCCCGTACTGCGTGTCGTGTCATCGACGATCCCCTTTCACCCGCTGGATCTCTCGACATCAGAGACGGTAGTCCCGAAGTGGCTGCTCGGGAAGGGAATTCGACCGACGCGGTCCCGCGACGGCGTCAGTCGGCGTCAGTCGGCAGCGGGCGCCGGTCCCGTCGAGAGCTGCTGGTAGTAGTCGGCGAGGACGTCGAAGGCGAGCTTCCGGTCGCCCTCCTCGCTGACGAGTCCCTTCCGGTTGTACCCGTCCTGGATGCCGGGCAGGACACGGACGGGCGCCCGGAAGTCCTTGAGGATCCACGGCGAGAGACCGGCGATCTCACCGCCCCGATCAGACCGACCTCGCTCGACCATCTCGATCTGGCTGCGGTAGATCTCGGCCTGGAACTCCTCGGTCCAGATCTCGTCGGCTGAGCCGTGCCGGCCGGCCTTCGCGCCGGCGCCCAGCTCCGTGAACAGCATCGGCTTGCCGAACGACGATCGCCAGGTGTGCTCGGCGATCGTGGTCCGGTCGCCGTAGTACCACCCGAGGTACTGGTTGACGGCAACGACGTCGACGGCTTCCCCGAGGGGGTCGTCGACCAGATGATCGATCTCGGTCGTGGGGAGCGTGAGGAGAGCGGCGCTCACGAGCCGGGTGGGATCGAGCGTGCGCGCATGGTCGGCGAGCGAGGCGAGGAACTCGGTGCGAGCAGGTGACGGTGCCGTCTCGTTGGCGACGGACCAGAACGCGATCGCCGCCCGGCTCCGGTCGCGCACCACGAGCTCGTCGAGCTGCGCTCTCGCGTTCTCCAGCACGTGCGGCCGTTCGAACGCGATGCCCCAGTACACCGGGAGCTCGCACCACGCCAGCAGGCCGCGCCGGTCGCACTCGACGACCATGTGTTCGTCGTGCTGGTAGTGGGCAAGGCGGACGAAGTTGGCGCCGAGGTCCTGCGCCCAACCGAGCAAGGTGGTCGCGTCGTCGCGGCCGTGCGCCCGACGGCCACCGCTCGGCGCTTCGCCGTGGATCGAGATCCCGTGCAGGAACGTGGGCTCGCCGTTGACGACGATCGCCGTGCCGTCGGTGGCCACGGTTCGGAACCCGACCTCGTCGCGCACGATGTCGTCCCCGAGCTGCCACTCGACGTCGTGGAGGATGGGCCGGCCGGGATGCCAGCGCACGGGAGCGAGGTCGAGCTCGAACCCATCGCCCACGGTGGTCTCGACGCCGAGACCGGGCAGGCGCAGCGTGACCTCGTCGACAGCAGGTGAACGGACACCGTCGGGCGAGTCGACGGTGACGCCGCCGACCACCCGTCCGTCGGGCGCCATCGTGATCCACGCATCGCGGAGGAACACCTCGGGGACCTCGATCAGGTCGACCGATCGCGTCAGCCCGCCGAAGTTCCACCAGTCGCTGCGCATCGCCGGGATGCGGTCGGGCTCGCGACGGTTGTCGACCTGCATGACGAGCGAGTGCTCGCCGGCCTCGAGGCAGCCGGTCAACTCCACGGCGAACGGTCCGAATCCGCCGGCGTGGGTGGCCAGCTCCTCGCCGTCGAGGAACACCCTGCTCGTGTGGTTGGCGGCGCCGACGTTCAGGAACCGCCGTCGACCGGCCCGATCGCCGTCGCCGTCGCCGCCATCGATCGTGAACCGGCGTCGATACCAGACCGTGCCCTCGTAGTAGAGCAGCCGCTCGTCCTGGGTGTTCCAGTCGCCGGGCACCGTCAGGGTCGGCGATGCGTCGAAGTCGTACTCGACCCGATCCGCCGGGTGGCGCGGCGTGAAGTCCCGGAAGAAGCCACGGTCGTTGCGCTCGCCGAGGATGCCGACGTAACCCATCTCGTACGGGTCGACGATCACGTGCCACGCCCCGTCGAGCGAGCGCCGCTCGCGGCGCAGCACGTTGGTCAGCAGCGTCGTGCCCGAGTTCACGACCCGATGGTCGCATCCTCGCGCAAGCAGCATCGTGTCGGGTCGTGAGCGGCTCGGGCCGCGGCCTGTCAACCGGCCTGCTCGGCGCCCGGCTCCTTCGCGGCGGACTTCTTGGCGCTCGACTTCTTCGCGGCGGCCTTCTTGGGCGCGGCCTTCTTGCGCGTCTTCTTCGCCGGGCCGCCCTTCGCCGCCACCACCTCGCGGCGGATGGCCAGGAGCTCGAACGCCCGCGCCGGGGTGATCTCCTCGATGCGGTCGCCCTTGCCGATCGACGCGTTGGTCTCGCCGTCGGTGACGTAGACGCCGAAGCGGCCGTCCTTCGCCACGACCGGCCGTTCGCTCACCGGGTCGGTGCCGAACTCGCGGAGCGGCCCCTTGGCGGCCATGTTGCGGCCGCCCCGCTTGAACACCTTCGGCAGCTGGAAGATCTTCGACGCCTGGTCGAGCGTGATCGTCAGCAGCTGCTCTTCGGAGTCGATCGAGCGGAAGTCCTTCTCCTTGACGACGTAGGGGCCGTAGCGCCCGTTGTTGGCGACGATCTCCTTGCCGTCGACCGGGTCGTTGCCGAGCGAGCGCGGCAGCATCAGGAGCTTCTCGGCGTCGTCGAGCGTGATGCGGTCGAGGGTCATGGTCTGGAACAGGCTCGACATCTTGGGCTTCTCGAGCCCTGCGGGGAGGTCGTCGGGATCGCCCCACTGCACGTACGGCCCGTAGCGGCCGTTCTTCGCATAGACGGGATGACCGTCGAGCTGCCCGATCGGTTCGTCGCTCTTCGGCATGGCCAGCAGCTCGAGCGCCTTCGCCACGTCGAGCTCGTCGGGCGGCAGGTCCTCGGGCACGCTGGCGGTGTCCTCGCCGCGCTTGACGTACGGCCCGTACTTGCCGGGCTTGGCGACGATCAGCTCGCCGTCGTCGTCGTGACCGAGCGGGAACGTGTTGATCTCGGCGGCGTCGATCTTGTCGAGGTTCTCCTCGACGATCCGCTTGAGACCCGGGAGCGCGTCGTCGTCGCCGAAGTAGAAGCGGGTGAGCCACTCGTCCTTCTGCTGCGTCCCGTTGGCGATCTCGTCGAGGTCGGCGTCCATCTTGGCGGTGAGCTCGTAGTCGACCAGGTCGCCGAAGTGCTGCTCGAGCAGGCCGACGACGGCGAACGCGGTCCACGTCGGCACCAGAGCCTGGCCCTTCTTCCACACGTACCCGCGGTCCTGGATGGTCTGGATGATCGACGCCCACGTCGACGGGCGACCGATCTCGAGCTCTTCGAGCCGCTTGACCAGCGAGGCCTCGGTGTAGCGAGCGGGCGGGCTGGTCGTGTGGCCGTTGGGCGTCAGCGACGCCACCGGGACGATCTCACCGGCCGCCAATGGGGGAAGGAGCGCCTCTTTCGAGCCGTCGCCGTCGGGCCCGGCATCGTCGGATGCGACGTACACCGCGCGGTAGCCGGGGAACGTGATCGTCGTGCCCGATGCGTTGAACTCGCAATCGGTCTGCTCGTGCGCCGAGACGGACCCGAGCCGGACGCTGACCGTGACGCCGGTGGCGTCGGCCATCTGCGACGCCAGCGTGCGCTGCCAGATCAGCCGGTACAGCGACAGGTCCTGGCTGTTGAGCTCGCCCTCGAGCTGCTTGGGCGAGCGATACGGCGTGGTCGGCCGGACCGCCTCGTGGGCCTCCTGCGCGTTCTTGGACTTCGACGTGTAGACCTTCGGCTGCGGCGACAGGTGGTTGGAGCCGTACTCGCTCGCGATCGCCGCCCGGGTCGCCTTCATCGCCTCGTCGGACAGCGTCACGCTGTCGGTGCGCATGTACGTGATGTAGCCACGCTCGTAGAGACCCTGCGCGACCCGCATCACCTGCGACGACGACAGCCGCAGCTTGCGGCCACCCTCCTGCTGCAACGTCGAGGTCATGAACGGGGCCTTCGGCGAGGAGCGATAGGGCTTCTCGTCGACCGAGCGGACCGAGAACGTCGCATCCTCGAGCCCGGTGGCGAGCGCCCGCGCCCTGGGCTCATCGATGGCGACCGTCTTCGCGTTGACCTGCCCGCGATCGTCGAAGTCCTTGCCGCTCGCGACACGGGTGCCGTCGACGGCGACGAGCCTGGCATCGAACGCCGGTGCGGTCGCGGTGAGCAGGTCGATGTCCCAGTAGTCGGCGGAGACGAACGCGATCCGCTCGCGCTCGCGCTCGACGATCAGACGGATCGACGGGCTCTGCACGCGACCGGCGGACAGCCCGCGGTTGACCCGTCGCCAGAGCACCGGCGAGACCTCGTAGCCGTAGAGCCGGTCGAGCAGCCGCCGGGTCTCGGCCGCGTCGACGAGCCCGTAATCGATGCCGCGCGGGTTGTCGATCGCATGGTCGATGGCCGCCTTGGTGATCTCGTGGAACACCATCCGCTTCACGGGCACCTTGGGCTTGAGGTACTCGACGAGGTGCCACGAGATCGCCTCTCCCTCGCGGTCCTCGTCGGTGGCGAGATAGAGCTCGGAGGCCTCCTTGAGCGCCGACTTGAGGTCCTTGACGACTTGCTTGCCCCGGTCGGTGAGCTCGTAGGTGGGTTTGAAACCGTTGTCGACGTCGATGTTGAGGCCCTTGCTGGGCAGGTCGGCGACATGGCCCACCGAGGCGCGCACGTCGAAGTCGGAACCGAGGAACTTCGAGATGGTCTTGGCCTTCGCGGGGGACTCCACGACGACGAGTGGCTTGGACATCGCTGCCTTTGGCTAGGGGATCGCGGATCGCCTGTCAAGGCGGTGGCCCGCGCTGGTTCGGCTGTTGATTCTGCCGGGCCGCCGGCCGAACGCAACCTTCGGAGGGATCGGCGACCGGTGCACGACCGGTCGGCCCGCAGCCGGATCGCCGTGCGGCCGGCGTGCCGGCTGCCAGCCCGTTCGCGTACCATCGGGTCATGGGGGACGACGACGCGAGCGATCCGTTTCGCGACCCCGATGCACCCTGGAGGCGCGGGTACGGCGGTCCCTCGACGGCGCTGGTCGACGGTCCGAGCTCGGCGACCGAATCGGCGGACGAACGGGTTGCTCCGGCCGCGGTCGACACCGATGGTGTCGCGGTCGAGCGTCGTGCGGACGGCGACCGCGGCGCCGGTGCACGCCTGCCCGAGCCGGGTGCCCGACACCGCACCGACGGGCAGGCACCGGCCGCGCAGCCGAGTCCGTGGTCGCGTGCGGCAGCCGAACGCACTGCGCTCGACACCGCCGGCAGCGTCCGGCCGGCCCGGCTCGATCGGACGCCGCGCCCGCGACGGGTGCGGCCGGAGCCGACCCCGGTGGCGTCGCGCACGGGCGCTCGCGCCGATGACGTGCCGGTGCCGGCGGTCACGGGCGAGCTCGTGCTGGGCGCGGTCTGCCTCCTTGCTGCGCTGATCGTGGCTGCCGTCTCGGTGTGGGCGTTGCTGACCGCGCCGTCGACGGAGGTCGAGGCCGCGAGCGAGCCCATGGGGGCGACGATCCCGACCGTCGTCGACGAACGCTGGTCGCAAACCGTCGACGGCCGGATCGATGCCGTGGCGGCAGGGGAGGGCGTCGTCGTCATCAGCACGCCGACCGACGTCGTCGCCTTCGACGGGGTGACGGGTGGGGAGCTGTGGGCGCAGCCGCACACGTACGAGCTGTTCGGTCCCGAACTGCGCGTCTATCCCGGTGTGGTCGTTGCGCTCGACGGGGGCGTCGGCCCGCTGTCGTCGGCGCAAGGGTTCGACGCCACGACCGGCGAGCTGCTCTGGTTCGAGGTGAGCGACCGTGACCTGTTCACGTTCACCGACGACTGGGTGGTCCAGGTCGCGCCGAGACGGCGCGCCACGACGACCCGCGTGCTCGACCCGGTCACCGGCGAGCCCGCCACCGTGTCGTTCACGACCGACGACATCGTCGGCGTGGGCCCCTACTTCGTGGACGACGACGACGGTGTGCTCGAGCTCTACGACTCGATGACGCTCGAGCGCGTCGCCGGTCCGGTCAACGGGTCCGGTCTGAGAGCGATCACGATGATCGGGGAGCGGCCGGTCGGTTTCGGATCCGACAACCGGATCGTCGCGTTCGACGCCAACGGTGCTCGGACCGACGAGCGCCCGTTCCGCAGCGACACGCTCGGGGACGCCGTCGGTCGGGCAGAGCTCATCGGCGGCGTGCCGGGCAGCGAGGTCGGGGTGGTGGCGAGCGGCTCGTCGATCGGCTTCGTCGTCGACGACGGGCAGCTCGACGTCGTCTGGGAGCTCGAGGGCCGGGTCGGCCCGCCGATCGACACCGAGATCGGGCCGCTCAGTGTCGCCCGTCTCGCCGCCGAGCCGGGCGAGGTCGACCTCGCTCTGGTCGACCCGGTCAGCGGCGACGTCGTCGCAGTCACCGACGCCGGCACCACCCGCGAGGCCGACCCCCACGTCGCATACAACGGCTACGTGGTGGCCCCGGCGGTCGACACCGTGCGCGAGCTCATGGCCTTTTCACACGGCGGGGACGAGCCACTCTGGACGCTCTCGCTGCCGGTACAGGCGTCGTACACGGTCACCGACGAAGCCGTCCTGGTCGTCGAGGCGACCCCCGGCTCGAGCACGCTGACGGTTCACGGGTGACGTGACGATGCGCATCCCGATCGCAGACTCCTCGTGATCGACCCGATGGGCGCGGGAGCCGCCGACCCCGACGCGGCATGGCGACCGGACGACGAACGCCTCGACGCTCGCGAGGCCGACGAGCGCTCGACGCGAGCCGGCGAGCCGGCGGCCGCTGCGGCCGACGATCCGGACGCTCCCTGGCGACGGGACTACGACGGTCCGCCGCCCACCGTGCAGGCGGCCGCCCGACCGCCGGCCGATTCCCACCTCGACGGGATCGGCGCCGAGTGGGCCCGATCCGAGCGACGTGCGCCGGCCGAGACGCCGGTCGAGCCGCTGGCCGAGGAACCGGCCGTCGACGAATCGGCCGGGCTCGAGGGCCCGGGGGCCGGCGAGGCTCCCGAACCGGCGCGGGGCAAGGCTCCCGACGACGCCGTCGGCGAAGTCGCAGCCGCGGCCGGCGACCGTACCCGGGCTCGACCGCCGTGGAGAGCCCTGGTCCCGGTCGTCGCCGTGCTTGCCGTCGGAATCGTCGCAACGATCGTGATCGCACGCGATCCGGCGGACTCGCATGCGGACCTCGCACCGCTGCTCCCCGATGCGGCGGCAGCACAGTGGGACCAGGTCATCGATGGTCGGATACACGGCGTCGCTGTGGCCGGCGACGTCGTGGTCGTCGTCTCCGACACCGGCGCGATCCTCGGACTCGACCGGACCGACGGACGGGTCCGCTGGGCTGACGACTTCGGGACGCCGCGCACCGTGGACTCGCTGGCCGTGATCGACGAGCTCGTCGCCGTCACCGACACCATGAGGGACGAGACCACCCGGATCCACGTGCTCGATGCAGCCAGCGGCGAGCTCCGGTGGCGTCAGGCGTCGACCACGGGTAGGTACTGGGCGTTCGAGCGCTGGGTCTGGCGAATCGACGCCTTCGCCGGACGCCAGGCCTTCCGCCTGCTCGATCCGGCCAGCGGGGACGCCGTCGGGGAGCCGGTCGTGGGCTCGATCAGCGCACCGCTGTCGGGAGGGGATCCGGTCTTCGTCGGCGACGTCGACGGGAAGGTCGGCCTGCACGACCTCGATACCGGCGACCTCCTCGCCGGGCCCGTCGACGGATCCGACCTGACCTGGGTCGTCATGCTCGACGATGTGATCGCCGGCCTCACCGCGAACGGTGACCTGGTGTCGTTCGACGCGACGGGTCGTCGTGCCGACACCGTCGACGCCGTACGAGACGTCGCTGGTCGAGTCGGTGTTCGACCGCGCCTCTACATGCCGCCGCCCGGCGAGGAGATCGCTCTCGTCTCCGCCGAGTCGTCGCTCGGCTTCTCGGTCGACGACGGCTCGATCGAGGTCGAGTGGGAGGCCGAGGGCTGGGTCCAGGAGCCCGTCGTGACCGATCGCGGCGTCCTGGCGGTCGCGCGTGTCGAGGGGACCTCGGGCGGGGACGACAGGAGCATCATCGACGTCTCGACCGGTGAGACGCTGCTGGTCACCGACGTCGGCGTGACGTTCGAGAGCGATCCGCTGATCGGGCGCAACGGCTATCTCGTGACGCCGGAGTTCGGCGCTGCCGAGCGTCGGCTGCGTGGCTTCGGCTTCGACGGAGACGAGTGGTGGTCCGTGCCGCTGCCGGGCGCATCGCAGTTCGTCGTCGGCGACGGGCTCGTCGTCGTGCACGGCCGCAACGACCGCTCATCGTCCGTCGTCACCGTCTACGGCTGAGGTCTCGACAGCGGCACCGGCGCACGGGTCGCGCGATACCGTTCGCGGTCGTGTCACCCGACCGGCAGCTCGGCTGGAACGACGCGCTGCAGGCGTCGTGGGAAGCTGCCGGCGCGCCCGGCGCGCCCGGTCGGGTGGCCAGGATCGACCGGGGCTGGAGCACGGTCATGCGGCACGCTGACGACGACGACCCGTTGCGCCTGCGCAACCTCTACGTCGACGTGGCGATCGGCGATTGGGTGGTCCCCTCCGACGACGCCGAGCAGGTCGACCACGTCATCGAGCGAACGTCCGCCTTCGTGCGTCGCGCCTCGTTCGAGGGTGATCGATTCGAGGCCGACTACCTCGCCGCCAACATCGACGTCGTGTTCCTCGTCCACGCCCTGGGTTCACCGCCCAACCAGCGCCGGCTGGAGCGTGAGCTGGTGCTCGCGTTCGACTCCGGCGCCGAACCGGTCGTCCTGCTCACGAAGGCCGACCTCGTCGTCGATCCCGAACCGATGCGAGCCGAACTGACCGACGTCGCGCTCGGCGTGCCGGTGATCGTCGCGAGCGGGATCTCCGGCGAGGGCGTCGACCGTGTTCGGGCGTTCGCCGGCGGCAATCGGACCTTGGCGTTCCTCGGTGCCTCGGGGGTCGGCAAGTCGACGCTCGTCAACGCGCTGCTCGACGCCGACGTGATGGACACCGGCGAGGTGCGCGCCGGCGACCAGCGCGGTCGCCACACCACGGTCGCGGCACAGCTGCTCAGACTGCCCGGCGAGGGCTGGCTGATCGACACGCCGGGCGTACGAGCCCTGAGCCTCTGGTTGTCGGGGCACGGCATCGAGCGTGCGTTCGCGGACGTGTTCGACCTCATGGACCACTGTCGGTTCCGCGACTGCAAGCACGATCGCGAGCCGGGCTGTGCCGTGCGCGCAGCCGTCCAGGGTGGCTCGCTCGACCCGGCCCGGCTCGCCAGCCTCGAACGCCTCGTCGCCGAGGAGGCGGCCCTCGAGGCCGAGCAGGAGCGGTTCGAGAGGCGCGCCGACCGGCGTGGCTTCCGCCGCTCCCGCTCGTCGTGAGCGACCCCGAGTTGGACCCGAGCCGGATGGGACGGACGTTCGGCTCGGTCACTAAGTTCGGCGGGGTTGCACCAACCGGGAGGAGCGGCACATGACAGCACTCGAGTCGACCGTCGACATGTTCGACCTGCGGATGTCCGAGGCGGCGCGTCCGCTGTACGAGGCCGTCAAGACGTTCATCGCCGAGGAGGTCGAGCCGAAGACCGAGGAGTACTTCCGCCTCGGTGAGGGCCGCGCCGAGCGCTGGGGGTACGGCGAGGGCCAGCTCGAACTGCTCGAGAGCATCAAGAACAAGGCCAAGGAGCAAGGGCTCTGGAACTTCTTCCTGCCGAACGCCGAGACCGGCGAGGGCCTGTCGAACCTCGACTACGCGTACATCGCGATGGAGCTCGGCAAGAACCCGATCGCGTCCGAATGCCTCAACTGCTCGGCCCCCGACACCGGCAACATGGAGGTGCTCGAGCGGGTCGGCACGCCCGAACAGAAGGAGCGCTGGCTGAAGCCGCTCCTGAACGGCGAGATCCGGTCGGCCTACGTCATGACCGAGCCCGACGTCGCGTCGTCCGACGCGAAGCAGATCGCGTGCCGCGCCGTCAAGGACGGCAACGAGTGGGTGATCTCCGGCGAGAAGTACTACGCATCCGGTGCGGGCGACCCCCGCTGCAAGATCTTCATCGTGATGCTGCAGACCAATCCCGACGGTCCCGTGCACCAGCGGCAGTCGCAGATCCTCGTCCCGAGCGACACACCCGGTGTCGAGATCCTCGGGCCGATGCACGTGTTCGGCGAGGACGACGCGCCGCACGGTCACATGCACATCCGCTTCAACGACGTGCGCGTGCCGGCCGAGAACATGCTGCTGGGTGAGGGCCGGGGCTTCGAAATCTCCCAACTCCGCCTCGGGCCCGGGCGGATCCACCACTGCATGCGATCGGTGGGCGCAGCCGAGCGTGCGCTCGGGCTGATGGCGCAGCGCGGCCTCTCCCGCGAGGCGTTCGGCAAGCGGATCTCGAACCTCGGCAAGAACGTCGAGGTGATCGCCAAGGCGCGCATCGAGATCGAGGCGATGCGGCGGATGGTGCTGACCGGCGCCAAGGCGATGGACGAGCTCGGCAACGCCGAGGCCCGTGTCTGGGTCAGCGCGGTCAAGGCGATGGTGCCGATCCGGACGGGTCAGATCATCGACGAGGCGATCCAGATGCACGGCGCCACCGGCGTCTCGCAGTGGACGCCGCTGGCGCGGATGTACGCGAGCCAGCGCACGCTCCGGCTCGCCGACGGTCCCGACGAGGTCCACTGGTTCGTCGTGGGCCGCAAGGAGCTCGCCGGCTGGGAAGAGGCAGCCGCCTCCTACGACCCGAAGACCGAGTACTACGCGAACCTCGACAGCGTCAAGGAAGGCGTCTTCGCCGGACCCGGCTGACCGGCTGCGCGCTGCGTGGCGCGGGCGACGGCGTTCGGTGCGAGGCTGCCCGCATGGAGCTCGCGCCGAACGGCAAACCGTTCGAATCCGTGTGGGACTTCCCGCGGCCGCCGCTCCTCGAGCGCGTCGCGTGGCGCATCCGCGTCGTGCATCACGGGGCGACCATCGTCGACTCGCCGCACGCGCTCCGCGTGCTCGAGACGAGCCAGGCGCCGGCGTACTACGTGCCGTTCGAGCACGTGTCCGACGAGCATCTCCGAGCGAGCGATCACGGCACCTTCTGCGAGTGGAAGGGTGTGGCGCGGTACGCCGACGTCGTGGTCGGCGACGGCGTCGCCGAACGTGCGGCCTGGACCTACCCCGAGCCGACTGCGCCCTTCGCGGAGCTCGCGCTGCACTGGGCGTTCTACGCCCAGGCCCTCGACGAGTGCTGGGTCGACGACGAACGTGTCGGCTCGAACGAGGGCAGCTTCTACGGCGGCTGGATCACCGAGAACGTGACGGGCCCGTTCAAGGGCGCTCCGGGCACGATGTTGTGGTGACCGTCGTCCGATCGACGACGACCACGTGAGCGCCGGCTCCGTCGATCGTCGTCGATCGTCGTCGAGCTCGGGAGCCGACGACCGTCACATGATCTGCGGTCGATGCCAGACGCCGTCGTCGCCGCGATCCCACCCCGTGGACTCGACGACCGTCACATGATCTGCGGTCGATGCCAGACGCCGTCGTCGCCGCGATCCCACCACGTGGACTCGACGACCGTCACATGATCTGCGGTCGATGCCAGACGCCGTCGTCGCCGCGATCCCACCACGTGGTCGCGACGACCGCCGTCGTCGGGATCGAGCCGTAGACGTGCGGGAACAGCTCGTCGGAGCCATCCGCCGCTGGCTCGGCGCGGATCTCCGCCTCGAGGAACTCGGGCTCGATGTGGAGGAGGACGAGCTCGGTCACGTCGGCGTAGAACCGGTTGGCCACGCCTTCGAGCTGGCGGAGGTACGAGCAGTGCACGAAGCCCTCCTGCTCGAGCGAGCGCCCACGCGTGCTGACGGTGTACTCGCCGTTGGCGCGCGCCACGTTCCAGTCGTCCGGGAGGGCGATGTGCAGGATTTCGTCCGGTTCGTTCATGGCACAGCGGCGGGCTCGTCGTGTCAGTCTCGCGTGTCGTTCGGCGGGTGACGGTACTCGCGGTGCACCGTTGCGATCCGCACGTGATACCAGTCGTACCACGTCTCGCGACCCCGTTGCTGCGTCGCGGTGTGTTCGGCGTTGCGCTTCCAGGCCGTTGCCGACGATTCGTCGGTCCAGTAGGAGACGCTGATGCCGAACCCGTCGTCGCCGCGGGCGCTCTCGATGCCGAGGTAGCCCGGCTGATCGGCAGCGAGCGCCTCCATGTGCGCCGCCGCTTCGTCGTAGCCGTCGACGTCGATGCCGCTGTGCCGGCTCGTGAAGATGACGGCGATGTGATCGCCGGTCGAGGCGTCGCCGTGGATGTCGCTCATCGCACGATTCTGCTCGAACCCGCGCGGCCGGTTCGTGCCGGTTCGTCACGGTGGCTCGCGCGCCATCGTGGCTGTGCCCACGACGTCGACGTCGCCGATCAGCCGGCCGATGATCGGCACATCGGTGCGCGACCGGTGTCGCACGGTGACCGTGACCGTGTTGCCGACGTTGGTCTCGACCTGTAGCGGCGTCAGCGACGTCGCTGCTGCGGCGGCCCGCTGCGCGGCGGTCGACGGCGCCGCCGACACCGACGCCGCACGGACGCCCTCGCGAGCGGCCAACTCGACGGCGAGCTGGTCTCGCACCACGACGACCACCTGGACCACCGCGAGCACGAGGACCACCACGAGCGGCAACACGATCGCGAACTCGACCGCGGCCTGGCCGCGATCGCGCGGAGCATGCGTCACACCTGGTCGATGACCGACTCGATGACTCGGTCGAAGAGTCGGCCGATCGCAGCCGCCCCGCCACCGGCGGTCGCCCACCCGATCACGAGCACGCCGACGAGGGCGGCGGCCAGGAGCACGAGCGCGTACTCGGTCGTGGCCTGGCCGCGCTCGCTCCGCCAGTCGGGCCGGGAGACGATGAATCGGATGATGTCGTACATGATGTTGAACTCCATGGTGGTGACCTCGCAGTCGTGAGTGACGGGGACGCTCACCCACGGAGCGTCGAGAGGGCCCCCAGGACGGCGGGGACGATGGCGAGGAGGACGAACGAGGGCAGCGTGCAGACCACCAACGGGAACGCGAGCCGCACCGGCAGCGTTCGGGCGTGCCGCTCGGCCTCGCGGCGCCGGTGGGCGCGGGTCTCGGCGGCGAGCTGGTCGAGCACCGGCTCGAGCGGCAGACCGTAGCGGTCGGCCGTGGCGAGGCCGTCGGCGAAGCCGGACGCGTCGGGCCCGACCATCTCGGGGAGTGCGTCGAGCGCGTCGGCCAGTCGTTGCCCGCGGTGCAGGCGGTGCACGACTTCGGCGAAACCCGGCCGCAGCCGTTCGTCGACGTCGTTCGCGACCGCCCGGACCGCACCGCTCGGCGACATGCCCGCCCGCACGGCCAGGATGACGAGCTCGACCGCGTCGGGGAGCGCCGCCGCCGTCGTGGCGCCTCGACCTCGGATCATCGGGGCGGCCGATCGATCAGGCGCTGCATCCAGCGCCATCCGAGCACGTTGAGCGCGCCGCCGATGACGAGCACGACCAGCCCGACGGGCGACGCCAACGCGCCACGGATCGGCGCCGACGCCACGAGCATGACGGCGAGCATGAGCAGCGGCAGGATGGTCATCACGACTGCCGACAGGCGTGCCTGAGCGCTCTGGGTTCGTCGGTCGGCCAGGTCGGCAGCGCGAGCCCGCAGCGTCGCAGCGGCGCGGTCGAGCGGCTGGCCGGGGTGCCCGCCGTGTTCGGCGCAGGCGGTGAGCACCGTGAGCGCCAGGTCGAGGTGTGGTGCCCTGGGAGCACCTGCGATCGCATCGCGGAGCGGCATGCCGCGGTCGAGCGCGAACGTCAACTGGCCGATCTGCTCGCCGCACGACGCCGGTACCGGAGCGGCGCGGATGGCCGCCGGCAGCGTCGAGCCGGTGCGAGTGGCACGCGACAGCTCGTCGCACCACGCCGCCACCGAGCCCGGATCGGGCTCGGCCGCACGCGACGACCACCACCGCCTGCGTGTTCCGGCACGTCGGCGGCCACCGCCGACCCGCCTTCGCGGCCGCCTGCTCGGTGCGTCGGGGCTCGTTCCCGGCAGTCGCCGTGGGGGACGAACGCGCACGCGGGCGCCGACCAGCACGACCAGCAGCGCGGTGAGGGCGGCCTCTCTCATCGGCGGGCCCTCGTCAGGACGCCCAGCACCTCGTCGCCGGTCGCGAGCGGGCGGCCCGTGGGCTCGCCTTCGGACTCCTCGACCTCGATCACCTCCACGACCCGCCGGGCGCCGTCGCGGCTGCGCTCGAGATGCACGACCAGGTCGATGGACCTGCTGACGTGGCGCCGGATGGCAGCGAGCGGCCACGTCGGTGCGGCCTGCAGGACGAGCGTCTCGACCCGTCGAAGGCCGTCGGCTGCACTGTTCGCGTGGCACGTGCTGAGCGAGCCGTCGTGGCCGGTGTTCAGCGCCTGCACGACGGCGACGACCTCCGCGCCCCTGAACTCGCCGACGACGAGCCGGTCGGGCCGGAGCCGGAGCGCCGTGCGGACGAGCTCGCCGAGATCGATCGGCGCCACCCCGTCGACACCTGCCGGGCGCGCCTCGAGCCGCACGGCGTGTCGTCCGCCGAGCTCGAGCTCGGCGGTGTCCTCGACCACGACCAGCCTGGCGTGATCGTCCACACCGCCGAGCAGGCCGGCGAGCAGTGTCGTCTTGCCCGATGACGTGGCGCCCGTGACGAGGATGTTGCACCGCCGCCCGACCGCCGTTCGCAACAGCTCGGCGACGGGAGCGGCAGCGAACGCCTCGGGAGGTACGCACCGGCTCCGGTGCCGACGGATCGACAGCGTGGTCCCGTCGACGGCGATCGGCGGCACCACGGCGCACACGCGGGCGCCGTCGGCGAGCCGGGCATCGACGATGGGGTTCGTTCGATCGAGGCGCTTCCCGAGCGGTGCCAGCACCCGCTCGACCACGACATCGACGGTTCCGGGCGGCATCGTGGCGACCGGTTCGACGGTGCCGTCGCGGTCGACCCACACCTCGGTGCC
>NZ_JASJCS010000081.1 GCF_030065885.1 Ilumatobacter sp.
GTCCGCCACGAGCTCTCGGAAGGTGAGGTCCGCACCCGGCTGTCGTCGGCGACGGTCACGTTCGAGGCGACGTTCGACACGGCGGGCACCACCCGCGAGGAGCTCGCGCTCGACTGGATCGAGGCGGGCGACATCGTCTGCCACCTCAACGCCATCTGCGACCTCCACTACTACGACGCCGAGACGCTCGACGTTCCGGTTCAGCTGCCGGCCGACGTCGCCGTGACGGAATTCGCGACGCCGTGGGACGCCTTCGTCGGCCCGGCGCCCGACGTGGTGTTCTTCCGCGACAACGCCCAGGAGTATGCGGTCAAGCACTGGTACGACCTCGACGTGATGGTCGGGGAGCTCCCGTTCAGCGGCCTCGCCGACCGGACCCACGCCGTCAGCGGCGCCGGAAGCCTGGTCGGTCGAACGAGCGATGTCGCCGACTCCGAGTACACCTACGTCGGCGATGTCGTCCTCGACGGCGACCAGGTGACGTTCGCGCTCGACCAGGAGGTGGTCAACGCGCTCGGCATCGGCAACATCTTCACGACCGGCACCTTCGATCTGGCCACCGGAACGGGCACCCAGACCGTGGTCGACTGTCAGGGTCCCTCGCTGTTGTGCAGCGACATCGAGAACGGCTCGACGGCGTTCTACACCGCCCAGGACCTCGATGCGTCCGACCCCGACGCCGTCTCGTGGCGAGTGGACGTCGCCGTCGACCTGGGTGGCAGCTTCGGAACCGCGGACAGCGCATCAACGTTCCTGGCGACACGGGTGAACTGACCCGCAGTCGTCGCCCCGGAACCCGGCCACTCATCCCGGAACGCTTCAGCCCTTCGGCCCTGGCCAACGACCTGGTCGCGGGACTACAGAGGAGTCATGACTGGTCAGATCGCACCTCCGTCAGGTGCCCGACTCCACCCGTGCCATGCCGGCGCGTAAGTACAAGATCGTCGTCAACGTCACCTTCCAGGGCGACGAGTGGGACTACGACGAGCGCGTCACGCTCGGCGGTCACCGCTTCCGGCTGATCCGGGTCGGCACGAGCGGCGATGCCGAAGCAGCCGAGGAAGGTCTCGAGCACTGGTCCGGGAAGGCCGACGCCATCGCCGTGAGCGGGGTGCGCGAGGCCCGGGCCGCCGGTCACGACGCCGGCCAGGTCGAGGACCTGCAGCGGATCAAGGAATCGACGACGCTGGTTCCCGTCCGCGACGACTCGCTCGTCACCGACATCTTCCAGGAGTGGGCCATCCGCCGGGTCGAAGCCGAGATGCCGGGGTACTTCACCAACGCCCGGGTCGTGGTCGTGGGCGGGACGACGCGGGACAGGACGATCGCGGTGCTGCGGGAGTTCACCGACAACATCGTGTTCGACGACGCCGGTCACGACATCGTGTTGCCCGGCCGGGTCAAGACCAACCCGGTGACGGCGGCCGCCGCCGGGATCGGGGAGTTCGCCTGGCGGCAGGTCCCCGGCTTCGTGAAGGACCAGGTCGCCGGGCCGGTCGGGCTGGTCAGCGACAAGGTCGCCCACTTCGCCGCCGAGGACGCCGACGTCATCATCGGCTCGTTCTCCGAGCTCATGCGCTTCGGCCTGCCGGACCTCGCCGGCAAGGCGGTGATCACCAGCACCGTCTCCGACGAGCGGTTGGCCGCGCTCAGCGAGCTCGGTGCCGACCTCGTCGTCGACGTCACCCCGCAGCCGTTCGACTTCGTCGTCGTGCCAGCGATGTACGAGGCGATGGTCGCCGCGACCCTGCCGGCGGGGCAGGAGCTCACGACCGACGATCTCGCCCAGTTCATCCAGGACGCCGAGCTCGAGTCGCGACTGCTGTGGCCCCACGGCTACCGCCGCAAGAGCCGCTTCTCGTTCGTCATCCACCCGCTGTCGACCGAGTACTTCAAGAACGTCGAGCCGCTCGGCCGGATCACGAACATCCCCGGCATGAGCCAGGTCGTCGAGAAGGCCGTCGCCTACATCCCCCCGTTCGTCTACAGCCACGTGACCGGCATCGTCTCCGACACCGGCGACGAGGCCGAGGGCTGGCTGATCACGGTCGGTGGCACCCCGAAGGAGATGCTCGCCCACCCGCCCGAGTTCACCTATTCGCGCTTGCTCGAGGCCGCCGATCTGTCGCGGCGTCTCGGCGCGCAGATCATGGGGCTGGGCGCGTTCACCAAGGTGGTCGGCGACGCCGGCGTCACGGTCGCCAAGCAGGCGCCGCTACCGGTGACCACGGGCAACAGCTACAGCGCCTCGGGCGCGTTGTGGGCGGCTCACGAGGCGGTGCGCCGGCTCGGGATCGCCGAGCCCGACGAGAACGGGATCCTGCACGGCAAGACGATGGTCGTCGGCGCGTCCGGGGCGATCGGGTCGGTGTGCGCGCGCCTGCTCGCCCTCGCCGCCGACGAGGTCTGGCTCGTGTCGCCGGAGACGGCGAAGCTGCTCCAGATCAAGAAGGAGATCGAGCGGGACGACCCGCGTGCCATCGTGCACGTCGCGACCGATCCGGCGGCTGCGCTGCCCGACATGGACATGATCGTCACGGCCACGTCGGCGGCGGGGCAGAAGGTGCTCGACATCATGAGCGTCAAGCCGGGCTGCGTCATCACCGACGTCGCCCGCCCGCTCGACATGTCGGCCGAGGACGTCGCCAAGCGACCCGACGTGCTGGTCATCGAGTCCGGTGAGGTCGAGCTGCCCGGTGACGTGCGGATGAAGAACATCGGCCTGCCCGACCACGTCGTCTACGCCTGCCTTGCCGAGACGATCGTGCTGGCGCTCGACGGTCGCTACGAGAACTTCACCGTCGGTCGCAGCATCAGCTGGCCGAAGGTCAAGGAGATCTACCAGCTCGGCCTCAAGCACGGGATGAAGCTGGCGACGATCTCGGGCGTCAACGGGCCGTACACCGACGAGGACTTCGAACGGATCCGGACGGCGGCGCTGGCCGCCCGGGCCGAGCGCGAGCCGACCGGCGCCGGGGCCGAGTCGAAGGAGTCGACATGAGATCTGCGGAGGGCAAGAACGTGCTCGTCACCGGCGCCGCGATGGGCATGGGCCGGATGTTCGCCGAACGTGCCATCGCCGAGCAGGCGTCGGCGGTCGTGCTCTGGGACGTCGACGAGTCCGCCCTCGACGGCACGCTCGCAGAGCTCGGCGGCGGTCCGAGCGAGGTCAGCGGCTACGTCGTCGACGTCAGTGACGCCGATGCGGTCGCCGACACGGCCGCCACGATCCTCGACGATGTCGGCCGCATCGACGTCCTGGTCAACAACGCCGGTGTCGTCCGGGGCAACCGGTACTTCTGGGAGACCGACCTCGAGCGCGATGCCAAGTTCACGATCGACGTCAACACGCTCGCCCCGATGTACGTCACCCACGCCTTCCTCCCGGCGATGATCGGCGCGCCGGGCGATTGCCGGCTGCTCAACCTGGCCTCCGCGGCGGGGTTCACCCCCAACCCGCGGATGGCGGCCTACGCCGCCTCGAAGTGGGCGGTCATCGGGTGGTCCGATTCGGTCCGGCTCGAGCTCAAGCAGGCCGGCCACGACCACGTCAAGGTGACGACGGTGTGCCCGTACTACACGCGCACCGGGATGTTCGAGGGGGCGAAGTCGGCGCCGCTGCTCCCGATCCTCGACCCCGCCGAGGTCGTCGACGAGGCGTGGAAGGCGACGCTCGCCGGGCGGCCGTTCGTCGTCCTCCCCAAGACGGTGCAACTCGGCGAGATGCTCAAAGGTGTCGTTCCGACCGGCGTGCGCGACTTCCTCGCCGATCGAGTCTTCGGCGTCTACCACACGATGGAGGACTTCACCGGCCGGGCCGGGCCCAGCACCTGAGGAGGCCCTCCCACGCTCGTGTCGCTCGACTTGGCACCCACGGATTCGCTCACGTCGGGCGAGCCGGTGGCGCTTCCGCCTACGACTTCCTGGTGCTCCAGTGCTCGGTGTCGGCCCGTTGGTGATCCTGTGCTCGCGAGCTCATCTGGCCTGTCAACTCGGGGATGGCGACGACCTTGAACGACACCGAGCTCTCGACCTGTTGGGTCGACGTCTGCGTCGACTTGCGGAGCCAGCCCTTGACCTTCCCGCTCTCGTAGCTGAAGGACATCTGGACCGTCACGCTCATCTCGGGGATGACGTAGCCGTGCCCGCTGGTGGTGGTTCGCTCGTGGACGTGCTCGGAGGCGTTGATCAGTGAGTCCGTCATGCTGGTGAGGAGCTTGTCCAGGTCGACGCCGACCGGGCTGATCTCATCGGCCACTTCCCGACCTCCCCGGCGCGTTGACGATGACGGGCTCCGACTCGGTCACCGGGTCGGAGCAACTGACACGGATCTCCCACGACCGAGCCCTCTTCGCCGGCAGGGGTTCCGTCCTGCCGTCTTCCAGCTCGACGTGCCCCTCTCGGGTGTACACCACGAACCGGGCCGATCCCGAGCGATCAGCGCTGATGTCGAATTCGTGGATCTGCCCTCGCTCGCGATCGGCGCGCGTGATGCGCACCGTCATGTTGGCGAACGAGACCGGTCGGTCGTCCTCGTCTCGGATCTCTGCCTCGTACTCGTGACGCGCGTAGGTGCCTGCGGGGTCGTAGACGGACCGGACGTAGAGGTAGGGCTCCTGCAGCGTCGCCACCGGGAGCGGCTGGATGCGGAACCGGATGTGCGACGGAGCATCGGCCGGGGGTCGGAAGTCGAGCAACACCTCGTTGTCTCCGTCGCCGTCCTCGACCCGGACGTCGACGCCGACCGCCAGCTCGACATCGAGCCCGTCGATGCCGAACGCCGGCCGCCTGCCGGTACGGACGTCGCTGCGCTCACGGGCTTCGCGCAGCGCCGTCCCGGCCGACTTCGCGACCGCCTCGCGGAACTCGTCGAGCACCTTGTCCAATGGGACGCCGAATCGGCCGGCGCCGGTGCGGTCGTCGGGCACGCTCTCCATACCGGCTCAGGAACCGGATGGCTTCGGGGCGGCTGGCTCCGGGTTCTCCCCCGGCTCGGGCGGCACGGCGCGCAGGACGAGGCGAATGCGGCTCGACGCCTCCTCGCTGTAGGAGTACGTGCTCTTGTAGGACGCGTTCACGTTGAAGGCACTGAGCTTCAACCCGCCTCCGAGCTCCGCTTCGCGGGCACTGTTGATGGTGATCGCGACCTTCAGCTCCACCTCGGCTTCGGGGATGGTGTAGATGACGCCGGACTCGCTCTTGGACAGCTCGGCGTTGGCCACGGCCACGGCGAGGCCCAGACCTTCGACGAGCTCCTCGACCGGCGCAGCGAGCAACTCCTCGGATGCTGACGTGTTGGCCATGACGATGTCTCCTTGCAGTTTGCGGATGGTTCGGCAGGGTGCTCGTACGAGTTCACGCAACGTCGCCCGGATGACGAGACGCCGCAGCACCTTGGGCCACAGCGACGCTCGCAACACCACCCGGTGGCGCTGCGGCGTCCGGGTTGCATCGATCGTCGCGTTCACCGGCACCTTGGACGAGGTCTGACGAGGGAGCCCCGTCGGCCCGGACACTGTCGCCTTTCCCCTTCTGCGGGCCGCTTCACGTCGCAGGAGCTGCCACGGCGATGTTGACCCCTGGTGGTGGTCGTGTCAAGCGAGATCGCAGTGACAGGCGAGCACGTTCGAGCGGTGGTCGTCGGGAAGGGTCATGAGTCGGCTCGCGGCGGGTTGGCGATCGCGAGTTCGGTGGTGATGTCGGTGAGCAGTGCGGCGACCTGTCTCGGCAGCTTGAAATAGGGGGAGGGACGATCGGTTCGCCGGTCGCCGGTCAAGCCCTGCGAGCTGCGTTGCGTTCGCCGCCGCAGAGGACGTAGATGCGGCTCTCCAGCTTGCCGATCAGCCGGTAGATGCTCCACAGGGCGTTGCCGTACATCACGCGGTAGGTCGTCTCGCCGAGCTCGTCGAGGAGGCGCTCCCGGTCCCGACGGAGACGCGACACCTGCAGCAGGTAGTTCGGGGCCGTACCGGCTTCCTGTGAGGCTTCGACGTGCTCCGAGCCGAGGACGTCGAGTCGCTCGACCGAGAAGCCCGTGGCGGCCACCGTGGCCTCGAAGTTCGCAACCGACAGCCGCTCGGGGACCGTCGCCGTGTCCGCGCACAGCCGGCGTTCCTCGTCGGGATGCAGCATCGGTGTCGCGAACACCTCGAAGACGACCATGTGTCCACCCGGAGCGAGCACGCGCCGGCACTCACTCAACGCCAGCTCGAGATCCTCGATGTGACCGAGCATGTCGCGAGCGAAGACCAGCCGAACGCTCGCGTCGTCGGCCGGGATCTGCTCGATCGAGCCCGGCCGCAGCTCGACCAGGCGACCGAACTCGTGTGCCGCCACGAGCACGCGGCCTCGATCGTTGTTCGCAGGGACCGGGTCGACCGAGATCGCCCGGCACCCGAACCGTTCGGCCATCAGCAGGGCGTGCTCACCCTCCCTGCCGCCGATGTCGAGCACGACGTCGCCGGGCCCGACGCCGAGTGCTGCGACGACGTCGAAGATCGCCACGCTCGGGCGGGGAGACAGCGAACGATCGAGCGCCGCGACTGCGGCGTCGTAGTCCCAGTCGCCGTACATCTCCGCGACCGTCACCGGGTTCGACCAGTCGCCGCTCATCCGCGCCACGCTAACGAGGGTGCGATGGGCCGCCCGACCGCGTTCGGCCGGCGCACGTCACGCAAGGTGCTGCACCCGAGACCGATGGGATCGAGGGCGACGGGGTCGGTTCCTGCAACGGCTGTGCCTGCGGGGCGATCGCCGATCGACAGGTCGTCGCTCACCGTCCGACGGTGACGCGAAGCCCATCTGCCAGCGTGAAGCGGCCGTCGTACAGCGCCGTCCCGATGATCGCTCCCTCCACGCCGATCGCGACCAGGTCGACGAGGGCCTCGAGATCGGAGAGCTGCGCGACGCCGCCCGACGTCACGATCGGTCGGTCCGTCGCGGCGCATACGCGGCGCAGCAGCTCGAGGTTCGGGCCGGACAGCATGCCGTCGGTGTCGACATCGGTGACGACGTAGCGGGCGCAGCCCTCGCGATCGAATCGCTCCAGCACCTCGAAGAGGTCTCCGCCGACGCGGGTCGAGCCCCGCGCGGCGAGCGTGCGACCTCGGATGTCGAGACCGACGGCGACCCGGTCGCCGTGCGCAGCGATCGCGGCGGCGCACCAGGCCGGCCGTTCGAGCGCGGCGGTGCCGATGATGACCCGGCGACATCCGGTCGCGAGCGCCGCGTTCAGCGACTCGTCGTCGTGGATCCCGCCGCTGATCTCGACGTCGATGTCGAGTGCGCCGACGATGTGCGCCACCAGGTCCCGGTTGTGGCCACGCCCGAACGCCGCATCCAAGTCGACGAGGTGGATCCACTCGGCACCGCCGCCCTGCCACCAGAGTGCCGCCTCGGCAGGAGGTTCGACGTTCCCGGCCCCGGCGCCGCCGTGCACGAGTTGCGCCGTCCGGCCATCGGCGATGTCGACCGCTGGGAGGAGCTCGAGGGCCGTCGGTTCGGTGCGTTGACTGTTCATCGGTTCCAGCTGGTCATGATGTCCGTCGTGGTGCCCGGTGACGTCTGGGGTCACGGTCGTGGGCGGAGCTGCCAGCGGCGACCGTCCCCGGCGGCGATCGCCGCGACCAGCCCCCGACGTCGTCGGTGCCGATCGGGACATCTTCTCACCGCACGCGGCATGTAGCGCGGGCGGCCCGGTATCCGTTCGCGTACCGCACACCGCGCAGCGGACCGACCGCGCTTCAACGGCTGTGGCCGTCAATCGCTTGCGCACTGCCAAGGCGACACTTAGGCTCGGCCGTCGGGGAATCGGGGTGAACATGGCCCAGCCAATGCGATCGATGCGGGCTGTCGGGGGACGAGGAGATGCGTCGTGCCGCTGAAATTCGCGCTGTGGAACATGAAGAACGTTTCGGAGCGCAGCCTTGCCCGGCTCTTCGAGGATCTGGAGACCCACCAGCGGCACACGAACCTGGTCGCGTACACCAACTTCATCAGAAGCAACAACGTCGACTTGCTCGCGATCATCGAGGTCACGATCAAGACGGGTGAATCAGCCGTTCAGCAACTTGCGGCCTCGGTGGGGCAGGGCTGGGGGTCCGTCACGACAACGGATCGCACCTATGTCACGCGCAAGGGAGAGTTCAACTCGGTCGTGTTCAACAACGCCTCCACCGACGGCTCGGTGCACGTTGCCGGGGTCACGGAGGCGAACTTCCCGCAAAAGGCCAGTAGCGGCACCAAGACGACGTTCCTGAATCGCGTGCCGGTGCTCTTCAAGTTCGCGCTCCAACAACCAGCCAACAAGGTGCTTCAGGTGATCACCTGGCACACCCCGCAGCCGAAACACATCAACATCGACCAGGAGCTTCGAGCCTTCGCCGAGAGCTTGCAGGATCTGGCGATCCTGCACACCAACAATCCGTCGAGCGCACTCGCGGTCGACGTCCAACAGCCGTTGCTCGTCAGTGCCGACTTCAACTACGACACCGCCCCGAGTTCCAACCAGTTCGGGCCGTGGAACAGGAACATCTATGCCTGCAGCCTCGGACTTGCGATCGACGGCTACATGAGGAACTTCGCCGGGCTCAACAACGGCAAGCCGACGACGCTCGTGGCCAAGGACCCGGCCACGTATGCCAACCACAAGAACGCGCACATCCCGACCACCTTCGATGACCTGCTGGCGAACGCCTACGACAACATCCTCGTCAACCAGCTCCACATGTCGGGCAGCGTTGCGACCGTGGAGAATCACCTCCAGACGCACGTCGCGGCCGACAAGCTGACGTTCACGTACAACCCGACGAACTGCACACTCGAGATCAGCAACGCCCGCAAGATCAGCGATCACTGTGCAGTGATCGCGTCGCTGACGTTGTGACTCGGTCCGGCATCCCGGCGGGCCTGCGGGCACGCGGCCCCACACGGCGGGAGGGTGCAGGATGAACGCGGGCGGCCTCCATCACTACCTGACCGCCACGTTCACCGCCGGCAACGTTGCCATCGACGATCGCTTCCTGGCCCACGTAGGTGTCACGCCGTTCCTCTCCGACCATGTTCCCCGCGGGCTGCTGGCCATCCGGGACGCGGTGATCGAGCCTGTCTCGGGCGCCACCGTCACGGTGACCGGGACGACGACGTTGCTCGGGATCGAGGTCGACGCCCGCATCGACTTCAACGAGGTGCCGTCCGGCTTCGACCTGCTCGTCACCGCTGTCCTGCCCGCCGACTGGAAGTTCTCCGACAGCTTCGAGAACCTCCCCGAGAGCCTCAACTACTCGCAGGGCTTCCCGTACCTACAGGACACCTTCCTCGACGAGCTGTCGATCTCCGACGTGATCGCGTACATCTCGTCTGCTCCGGCCGAGGCTCAGCCCGGCGTGCACATCGGCGACGGCGTCAGCCTGGCAGCGTCGCTGCGCTTCGACGGCCCCCTCGCCGAGGTCGCCGAGTTCGCCGGTTCGGCAACGGCTGACCTCTCCGGTGGGCTCGACCTGACCGGCGACACCCCCAGTCTCGACCTGCGGGCCCCGGTTCCCTTCGCCGTGACGTTCGGTGACATCTCGCTGGACGACGTGGAGATCGTGCTCTTCTCCAGCCTCGACGCTGCCAAGCGCACCGACTCCTACTTCCAGATCGAGAGCACGCTCAAGGTGGACGGCTTCGAGCTCGACATCGCCACCCGGCTCGTACTGGGCAGCGCCGACCTGATCGTCCAGGAGGGGAAGTTCGTCCCCGATCAGGTCAAGGTCCCAAGCCTCGGCCAGCTCGCCAACCTGGTCGGCGCCGACGACCTCGAGCAGTCGCTCCCCGCCGCGTTGCGCGGCGACACCGGCCTCTACTTCTCGGACGTCGCGCTGACGCTCCGCCCATCGGACAAGACCGTGCTCTTCGTCGAGCTCGAGCTCGAGTCGAGCGAAGGCAGGACCTGGCCCGTGGTGCCCGACATCCTCGAAGTCGGCAACGCCAAGCTGGCCTGGCACATCATCGATCCGCTCAACACCAGCCAGGCGCGGGCGCTGTCCCTCGCGATCGCCGGGACGATGTTCATCGACGGTGTCGGGTTCGACGTGACCGCCCGGCTGCCCGACGGGTTCGTGCTGTGCAGCCTGGGCGAGGACGACGAGATCGATCTGGGTCGGCTGTTCAGCCACATTGGCCTCGACCTCGACGTGGTCGGGATCTCCGACCTCAGGTGCACCGAGTTGCGACTCTCGGCCGATGTGGCCGGGGCTGACTACGGCTTCTACACCGAGCTGACGAGCGATTGGAAGATCCCGATCGGCAGCCAGCAGCTCACCATCACCGGCTTGTCGTTCGAGTTCGACACCACCCGCGATTCCACACGAGTTGACGCGGCGGGCACGTTCGAGATCGCCGGCGCCGCACTCTTCCTGTCCGGGCGGAGCGAGAGCACGGGTGGGTGGGCGTTCGAGGGCGGCACCTCCGGCACCTCCCAGATCAACCTGACGCACCTCGTCGCCGAGCTGCTCCAGCTGTTCGGGGCGTCGCTGCCTTCCGAGGTCCCGGACATCACACTGCGGAACCTCGACGTCCGCTTCAACACCGCCACCAAGGAGTTCGACTTCGAGGGCCAGACGGACACCGAGATCGAGGTCCCGTTCATCCCGGGCGAGGCCGGCAAGATCCACGCCGAGGTCAAACTCGCCTCGACCGTCGACGGATCGACCGGCAAGCGCCAGCTGGCCGGTTACATGGAGGGCGACCTCACGATTGGGTCGTCGCTGTTCACGCTCCAGTACGAGATCGGCAAGGAGAGCCACGTCTTCAGGGCGTCCTGGGAGAGCACCGACGAAGCGGACCTGCTGGGCATCGACACGCTGCTCGCGGCCATCGGCGCCAGCCACGACGTCGAGATCCCGTCGGGCGTCGACCTCAACCTGAAGAAGGCCTACCTGGAGTACCAGGCCGAGCGGGAGACGCTCACCCTCGTCGCCGACTCCGCGACGTACGGCCAGGCGTTCCTCATGGCCAGCAAGCTGCCGCTCGGCGCGCCCGATCCATCCGCACCGCCCACAGCGGAAGGCAGCTGGGAGTTCGTGTTCGGCCTCGAGTACGCCGGGCACAGCCAGCTGTCGGACATCCCGGTACTCGGCGACGAACTCGGCGCCGCCGACATCTTCAGGTTCGAAGAGCTCGGGATCCTCATCTCATCGGCCGACGTGAAGGCCTTCGCGATGCCTCAGCTCCCGGCGCTCCAGTCCGTAGACGTCGGCAGCGGCGCCGCAGCGACGACCCCGGCACGGAGACCGGTCGCCGCCGACACGACGCTCCAGCTGGCGAAGGGCATCTCGGTGGTCGGCGTGATCGCGATCGACCAGGGAGAGCAGACCGGCGAGATCACGGCGCTGCGAACCGTGATCCCCGAGACCCACCTGACGATCTCGGCGTCGTGGAGCCCCGGAGCGAGGATCACCCTGCGAGCAGTGCTCGACGGGAGCGTGACCATCCCGACCGGCGGCTCGTCCGATCTCGAGATCGGTAATGCCGCCCTCGAGTTCATCTTCGCCGACGACGTCATCTTCCGCCTGTCCGGCGAACTGGCGATGCACTTCGACCACCAGACGATCGACGTGACACCGGCCATCGCCATCAGCGCCGAAGCGTTCGTCTTCTCGGTCGACGTCGAGTTCGAGGACGGCTGGCACGCGCCGATGGGCATCGCCGGCCTGACGCTCGACGAGGTCGGCTTCCTGTTGGGAGTCGAGTTCCTGCCTGCGCCCGGCCTCGACCTCGGCCTCGAGGGCAAGTCGCACATCGGGAATCACGCCCCGGCCGGCGACGACTTCGCCTTCGTCCTCGAGATGGTCGAGGAGATTCCGAACCCGCTCCTCCTGTCCTTCTACCTCGACGAGATCGACGTGAAGACCGCGATGCAGGTCTTCGCGCCCGAGGCGGACACGTCCTCGCTGCCGTCGTTCGTCAACGACCTCGAGGTCACCCAGCTCAGCTTCTACTGGGCCGAATCGGTCGTCACGCTGCCAGATGGCACCGTCGCCCAGCCCGGCCTCCGGTTCGGGGGCAACGTCGACATCTTCGGCTTCGAGGCACACGCCGCGCTCGAGATCGACCAGATCGTCGGCATCGCCGGCGACCTGGAGACCTCGCCGATCCACGTCGCGCCCATCCTCGCCGTCACCGGCCACGGCAAGGGCGTCTTCATCAACGAGCGCAACGGTCGGCCGGTGCAGCTGAAGGCACTGCCCGCCGCGGACACCCACGACATCGAGCGGGTGCAGGTCGTCCCGCCGGGCGGGCCCGCCATCCAGTTCCGCACCAGCCAGTCGCCCTACCTGTACGTGACGCTGCTGGTGTCCTTCCTCGACATCGAGCACGTCGAGGTCGAGGCCCTCGTCACCAGCGACGGCATCCTCTTCAAGCTCGTCTACGGCATCACCGACGTCGCCGAGGCCGAGCTCGACTTCACGGTCGGCAAGGACGGGTTCAAGCTCCACTCCCAGTTCGGCCTCCACCTCAAGGCCGACCTCGGCCCCGTCGAGATCCTCGGCGTCGACTTCGGGACGATTCACCTCGACGCCGGCTTCGACATCGAACTCGAGGTCGATGTCGGCCCCGAGCGCTTCCTCTTCGAGATCACCGGCAACTTCGAGTTCGAGGGTGCCCGCCTCGACCTCCCGACGCTCCGCTTGGACGTGGCTCCGTCATCGCTCGCCGAGCTGCCCGAGCTGATCATCGAGCACATCATCCGACACCTCGGCGAGATCTTCGGCGACATGTTCGCCGCCGCCGAGCAGTTCTTCGAGGACGCCGGCAAGGCCATCGGCGAAGCCGCCGAGGCGGTGGGCCATGAAATCGTCGAGGTGGGCGAGAAGGCGCTCGCCGAGGCCGAGCAGATCGTCGGCGACGCCGAGCAGGCGGTCGAACACGCCGTCGACGCCGTGGCCCACGAAGTCCAGGAGATCAAGGACAAGGCCAAGGAGATCCTCGACGAAGCCGAGACCGAGGCTGCGGAGATCTTGACCGCGGCAGAGCACGAGGTCGAGAAGATCGGCGGCGAGATCGCCGAGGTGGCTACCGAAGCCGTCCACGAGATCGAAGCGATCGGCGAGGAGATCGCCCAGGAGGCGACCGTGGTGGCCCACGAGATCGAACACCTGGCGAGCGAAGCCGTTCACGAGGTAGAGGAGATCGGCAGGGCGGTCGAGCAGGAGGTCGCCAAGATCCTCGACGACGCCCGCAAGGTCGCCGACGGGATCATCCACGCCGCCCGGGCCGTGGTCGACGCCCTCGCCGCCGAGGCCGCCAAGCTCTGGAACGAAGCCAAGCACCTCGCCGAGGCGGCGGCCCATGCGCTCGAATCGGCGGGGCACGCCATCGCCAGCACGGCCAAGAAGGCGTGGAACGCCATCAAGAAGTACTAGGGGTGATGGGACAGTCATGAGAATCGTCGATCGCCAGCACGTGCTCTCCTTCGAGGGGGGCTACGTCCAGATCGGCCGGCACGCCGACTTCGACCTGACCGACGCCATCACGATCGCAGCCTGGGTGCGCCCCACCGTCGGCTATGCACTCCAGGCCACCGTCCTGAGCAAGAACTACGCGACCTACGAGCCCCAGGTGCAGCACGGCAGGTTCGTCTTCGAGCGCGGGCCCGAGTACAAGAGCAGTGCCAAGCTGCCAATGCACCGATGGGCCCACCTGGCCGTGACGTTCGACGTCTCGGCCCCGCAGGGCAACGTCAAGCTCTACATCAACGGCAAGCTCGACCGCGCTCACAACGTCACGTCGCCGATGGCGACGAGCAACCACTACCTGCTGATCGGGAAGCGTCCCGGGTGGGACGACGGCCTCTTCCAGGGCCAGATGGCCGGCCTCGCCATCTGGAGGAACGCGCGTCCCGCCTGGCAGGTGAGACAGGAGATGAACGGGCGGATCAACCTCGACGACCCCGACCTCGTCGCCTACTGGCGAATGGCCGAGGGGGAGGGCGAGACGGTTCGCGACGCCTCCGGCAACGCCCACCACGGCACGATCAAGGGCGGGGTGCAGTGGGCTGCGCCCGCCTCACCGGTGGCCGCAGATCTGCCCGAGCGCGGCCTCCGCCGACACACCTCGGTGACGCGCATGGCCGCGTTGCTCGATGCTGGAGGCGCACACCCGGCGCGTCGAGGCAAGCGAGCCGCTCCGACGGCCGCCGAATCGGCGGATGTGCCGCCGAAGCAGCTCCCGCCGTCGGGGCGCGGCGGTGAGAGCACCAAGTTCCTCAACCGCGTGAAGCTCTACAACCAGCAACGGGTGCACGATCATCAGGTCGAAGCCAGCGCTCGGTTGCAGGAGGCGAAGCATGCCGCCGCCGCCAAGGTGCAGGAGGCGCACGCGGAGGCGGCGAAGAAGATCAACAGCACCCGCTTCGACTACCTGTACTTCATCCACGCCGGCCACATCCACCGCGTCGACCCGAAGCACGAGCTCGAGAAGTTCTTCGTCGGCAACGTCGAGACCGTCACGAGCGACGTGGCCGCTCGCCAGCTCTGGCAGGGCACGGGTATCGCCGTGGGCCCGACTGACACGCTGCTGATCAGGTACGTCAGCGGGAACTGGTCGATCAGCCCGGCCGCGAGCAACCTCACCGCCACCGGCGCACGCCAGTACCGGGCGAAGCAGGGATACGCCATGCCCGGCAAGCCCGAGGGGTCGCTCATCGGGCGGATCGGCACCACCGTCTTCTACGTCGGACAGGGGACGACCGCCCCGCCAGGGCTCGAGGGCGAGCTCGAGCTCATCGCCAACGACGACCTCGCCGGCGGGTTCGGTGCCGGTTACGCCGACAACAGCGGCTCGATCACCGTCGAGATCACCCGCGAGAAGCAGCCGGTGAGCGTGCACGCGACGGACGTGTCCATCGACCAGGAGCGCAAGCGGATCTTCTGGGCGCAGGCGATCGTGCCGTTCACGCTCCACTCGGCCGACCTCGACGGCAACGACCACTCGGTGGTCGTGAGCGAGCCCGGGAGGCCGATCACGTCGGTTGCGGTGGAGACCGAGGGCCAACGGGTCTTCTACATCGCAGGTACGGGTGGCATCTACAGCGTCGGATACGACGGGTCCGGCCATCAGCTCGTCCTCGACATCACCGGTCCCGCGCGCGAGCACATGTGGCAGCTCGAGGTCGACAACGACACCAAGCAACTCTTCTGGACGAACGACTTCGGCATCTGGCGTGCCGGTCTGGACGGATCCGACGCTCGCCTCGTCGTACCAGCCGCCGACGCCCCGTTTCCCATCGATCTGGCCGTCGACGGTGAGGGCGGCAGGTTGTACTGGATCGACAAGGAGCTGGGCATGCTTCGTGGCGCCGCGCTCGACGGCTCGCAGCCCGACGATCTCTACGCGGTCGATCATCCGCTGCGCGGCCTCGCTCTCGACTTCGTCTCCGACGAGTTCCCGGAACTGAGACGCGAGGTCTACTGGTCGGCGTGGGAGGACACCATCGGCCCTGCGACCCCCGGCATCGTCGGCCACTGGAAGCTCGACGAGGGCGACGGCCTCACCATCCACAACTCGGCCCGCGACACCCCGGACCTCGTCGTCGGTGGCGCGGCGTTCGACGCGTCCGAGCTGCCACCCAACATGAGCGCACCCCACCACTCGCTCCGTATCACCGGTCCCGCCGACTACGTGCGCTTCCCGCAGCCGCACGTCGCAGCGGTGACGGGCAAGAGCTTCACGGTCCAGGTCTGGGTGCGTCCGGACGTCCTGCCGACCTGGGACGCACCGATCATGACGATGGCCCTTCCGCACGGCGTCAACCAGACGCTCCACCTGACGATCCGCGAGAAACGGGCCTACCTCGGGTTCTGGGCCAACGACATCGCAGGTGGCACCGAACTCGTCGCCGGGCGGTGGACCCACCTCGCATACCGCTACGACGCAGAGCAGCGCGAACAGGCGATCTTCGTCAACGGCGAACTCGATGGGGTCGGGAAGGATCGCGATCCGCTCGAGGCCGACCCGGACCGGATCACCATGATCGGCCGCTGGTATGCGTATCAGTTCACCGGTCACATCGCCGACCTGCATGTGGCGAGTCGCGCGTTGTCGCAGGCCGAGATCAAGGCCAGCCTGACGCTGCACAAGCCGGGTGACGTCGTCCCGAGCATTCGCATCGGACCGACGTGGGAGCACGGCGATGCACCGCCCGTCGTGTACCCGCCCCGCGCCGTCCTCTCGTTCGACGGGATCAGCGACTACGTGAAGATGGGCACGGCGTCCGAGCTGGGGCTGGCGGGCAGCTCGTTCACGGTGGAGTGCTGGTTCAAGGTGGCCGGGTTCGCACCGTATGACCTCCCGCTCCTCGGCACCGATACCGCCGGCCATCTGCAGGGCCTCCACCTCGTCGTCCGCGACCAACGCCTGCACCTCGGCTTCACCGGCAGCGGTGCGAGCGGCGGCACCGTGCTCGAGGCCGGGAGGTGGTACCACGCGGCCTTCCGCTACGACGCCGCCGCGCAGGAGCAGGCGATCTTCCTGAACGGCCAGCGCGACGCCACGAACACCCCGAGCCCACCACTCGAGGGCCGAGAGCCGGTGTACCTGGGCCGCTGGAGAACCGACCAGCTCTTCCACGGCCTGATCTCCGACCTGCGCATCTGGGACGTGGCCCGCACCGATCAGGAGATCCGCGCCAACATGCGGAACTACCGCGAGACGTTCGCGCTCCGTGGCCCGATCGACGGCTCGGCGGCGCCCGAGCACCTGTTCGACATCCCGTCGGAGGGCGGCATGCAACTCGTCTCCAAGCTGAGCGTCGAACACGAGGAACGAGTTCTCGCCTATCGGGAGCGCAAGGCAGCGCAGGAGCGCGCGACGCGTGAGGTCGGCGACGCCCACGCCGAGTCGGACGCGAAGGTGGCCGCCAAGAACGACGAGCTGAAGCGAACGCACGCCGAGAAGGAAGCCGAGATCGACGCGAAGCGGACCGAGCACGAGCAGGACCGAGCCGACAATCGGCGTCGCCTCGCTCAGGCGCAGACCGACTCGCGTCGCAAGATCGACCACGCGATCAGCGACGCCACGCGCAAGCGCGAGGACGCGCACGTTCAGGCATCCGACATCACCGACAAGGCGCGAGCCGACGCCGACAAGATGAAGCGCGACGCACGTGCCGACCGCGACGCCGCCAGGCGCGAGCGTGACAAGCACCGGTAGCGACCGTCTCGCCCGAGCGGTGGAAGCGATGCGGGTGGTCGTCGGCGGGTCCCGGGTATCGACCGGCCCAGACGCGCTGCGCGCGGCGGGAACGGCGACGTTCGCCACCGACCAACGTGTGTCCGCGATCGTTCGTCCGGCCGACGCAGGCGAGGTGCAACGGTGCGTGAGGATCGCCAACGACGCTGAGGTTCCCGTCCATCCCATCAGCCGAGGCAAGAACTGGGGCTATGGCTCGCGGGTGCCGAACACGGACGGTGCGGTCATCCTGAGCCTCGACCGCATGTGCTCGATCGAGGACTACGACGAGCGGCGGGGCGTGGTGTCCGTACAGCCCGGCGTGACGTTTCGCCAGCTGATCGACTACCTCCGTGAGCGCGGGTCGCGACTGTACGTCGGGGTCCCGGGAAGCACGGCCGACGCCAGCGTCGTCGGCAACACCCTCGAACGGGGGATCGTCCAGGGCATCCATCCGGATCGCGCCGGCCAGATCGCTGCGCTCGAAGTCGTGCTGGCCAACGGTGACCGCACCGAGACCGGGGCTCCACCGGCGAGCCGTTCGGCACACGTCCATCGCTGGGGTCTCGGTCCATCGCTGGACGGGATGTTCGTCCAGTCGAACCTCGCGATCGTCACGCGGATGACCCTGTGGCTCGACCCCATTCCCGCATGGCACCAGCACGTCTCGTTCAAGCTCACGGAACCAGGACGGCTCGGGGCGCTGGTCGACGTACTCCAGCTCCTGCGGATGGAAGGCACCATCACCACGTCGATCGGACTCCACAACGCGGTGAAGGTGATCTCGCTGCAGGAGCAGTACCCGTTCGGCGAGACGGGTGGCCGCACACCGCTGCCCGACGCGGTGCTGCGGCGGATCGTCGACGAGATCGGCGGAGGTGCCTGGTTCGGCGAGGCCGGCCTGCACGCACCCACCGAGCAGGGACTCAGCGCTCACGCGGGCCGGCTCCGGTCTGCGCTCGCAGGCGTCGCAGAGGATCTCTCGCTGTCGGCGATCAACGAGCCGGGCCCCTTCTTCAACCCCGACACCGGCCACGCCCTGCACCAGGCCTACTGGCGCAAGCCAGCGCCGCCACCTCCCGACCCCGACCCCGATCGCGACCGATGCGGCGTCATCTGGCACGCACCGGTGATGCCCTTCGAGGCGGACGCGGTCCGCCGCTGCGTGGAGATCGTCGAGCACATGCTTCCCGAACACGGCTTCGAACCGATCATGTCGCTCCAGGCGGTGAGCCCCCGCGCCGTGTACGCCGTGATCTCGATCCTGTACGACCGCGACGTCGCTGGTGAGGACGAGCGCGCGCTTGACTGCTATCGGTCGCTCGCGGCCGCGCTCTCGGGCGACGGGTTCGAGCCGTACCGGCTCGGGCTGCTGGCACGGCCGTCGCCGTCCGGCCGCTCGCTGGTGCACGCGCTGAAACGAACGTTGGACCCCAAGAACATCCTGGCGCCCGGCCGCTACGACTTCGGTGACCGCGATGCTGATCCGCCTGTTTGAGTGGGAGGATCAACCGTGGCTCCCGCGGCGACTCCGTGGATATCTCACCGAGTTGCTCCGTCACCAGGTCGGCGAGGTCTACCTGCCGGCGCTGCCGATCCTGACGCGCTGGCTCGCCGCCAACGAGTGTCGCCACGTGGTCGATCTGTGCAGCGGGGCCGGCGGGCCGTGGCCGGTGCTCGCTGCGGCCATGCAGGAGTCTGCGCCCACTGTCCTGTTCACCGACATCCATCCCTACGACGGGCCGGTTCCTGCTGACCGGGGCGGGTACCACCCGGTGCCGGTCGACGCCCGCTCGATCCCCGCCGAGCTGGTGGGATGCCGCACGATCTTCACCGGCCTCCATCACTTCGGGCGGGCCGAGGCCAGGGAACTGCTCCGTCGTGCGGCCGACGAACGCGTGCCGATCGCCGTCTTCGAGTTCACCGAGGCCCGGTGGCGGAACGTGCTCGGGATGTTGCTCTCGCCGATCGTCGTCTGGGCGCAGACACCGGCGATCAAGCCGTTCCGGTGGGGACGGCTGGTCTGGACCTATGTGTTGCCCGTGGTGCCGGCGCTGTACCTCTGGGACGGGATCGTGTCCCACCTGCGCTCGTACCGCGTCGCCGACCTCGAGAGCTTGGCCACCGGGCTCGACCGTGATGGATACGGGTGGGAGGCCGGCCGCGTGATCGTGCCGTCCGGCGGAGCACCGATCACGTACCTGCTCGGAGGTCGGCCTGCTGCCTCGGCAGGTGATGGTTGAAGTCGCGTCTGCCGACGACAGCTGGCTCCCGATGCGGACTCAGATGGCTGCGGGCGGGTCCGGTCTCGTGGGCACGCTGCCATCCCACTCCTCGAGCGGTGCGCAGTGCCACGCCCACCCGGCGAGCCGATCGAGATCCCCGAGGGCGATGCGCCCATTGGCCCACCTCAGCTGCTCCCAGGCGTCGTCGGCCGGCGTCACCCACGGGAAGAGTCGTCGCAGGACCGACCGGGCGAGATCGTCGGGTGGGTGGAAGGTGAGGCCGAGGCCACGCGCCGCGTCGTCGGTGTGGATCAGCAGCTCGTCGCAGGCCATCGCAGCGAACCCCGATGGATCAGCGGCCCCCAATGGGTGGAAACCCCGTGCCGAGTCGGGGCTGGCGTCGATGACCGATGCGGCGATGTCTGCGTACGCCCTCATCGTGTCGATCAGGTCGGCGTTCGAACCGTCGGCATTCACGCGGTGCTCGACGGCCTGCAGCTCCGTGCCCCCGGCCGCGAGGTCGATGGCGTACCAGAGGCAGCCCTCCGCTGCGTGGGCGATGACGCCGGCGACCGTGAGCTCGAGGTCGGAGATCGCGATGTCCCAATCGGCGTCTGCGGTGGCGCTGAGGAACTCCGAGCACACGGTTGCCGCGCGCCGCACATCGCTGGCATCGGTCATGGTCGAACCCTAGATCGACTGGGAGGCCGTAGGTTCGACGCCGCATGTGTCGCGGCTGCGTTTCGGACGGCCCTCATCGGCATCGATGGGCATCGTGCGAGTGGTCGGGGTTGCATGGGCGGGCACGCCGGAGCACCAATGGAGTCGTGGGTGCGGCCCCCGCACCGGCAGGGCGATTCCCTGAGCGAGAGGAGAGGACATGGATCCGACGATCGTCACCTGGTTGCTCGTCGTCTGGGGGGTGATCACCATGGGGCCGCTCGTGGCCGCTCAGTTCTCGATGCTGGTGAGTCCACACGGCGCACGGACGAAGGAGTGGCTGATCGGCGCGGGCGAGGAATGGCGGGACCAGACGCACTTCCGGTTCTCCCGTGGTGCGGCGTGGGCGGACTGGCTGATCGTCGTCCCGCTGCTCGCGGTCGGCAGTGTCGGTGCGCTGCTCGGTGAGGCCTGGGGGTACGCGCTCTTCGGGACCGCAGGGGCGATCTCGCTCTACATCAACGTCATCCTCTGGTTCATGGAGAAGGAGTACGTGTACCCCTCGCGCGGGCCGCTCAAGTACTTCACCTACTACTGGGGCTTCTTCGTCTACTGGGGCGCCGCCGCCCTCGTGTACTCCGCGCTGCGCGTCGGCGGCGTCGACCTGTGAGCTGACCGCGATGTCAGCCGCGCTCGGCTGGCTGCAGGCGGCTTGCCTCGGGAGCGGACATCGTCGCCGCCGCGTCGCGGCGAGGTGCCGGCTCGAAGCAGTCGACCTGCAGGTGGCGAGGGCCGTCTGTGAAGGACTGATGTGCGACGGCGCCCCCGGCGGCGCTAGAAGAGGCTCTTCTGCGGGCGGATGACGAGCTCTTCGATGTTGAGCTCGATCGGCTGGGTGACGACGTACTCAACTGCCCGTGCGACGTGCTCGACGTGGCCGATGGTGGTGGCCATGGCAGCCTGGAACTGCTCGAGCCGGTCGTCGGGGAGGCGACCCTGCTCGTCGAGCTCGACGTCGGTGATGCCGGCCATCGCGGCGAAGCCCTCGATCATCGCCGGGTCGAGGTTGCGGGTGAAGTTCGTCGCGAACGCGCCGGGAAGGATCGCCGTGACCCGGATCGTGTCGTCCTCGAGTTCCTGACGCAGCGTCGAGTTGATGCAGTTCACGGCGTGTTTGGTGGCGCCGTACACGCCCGACTCGCGTCGGATCGCGGCGACGGACGAGATGTTGACGATGTTGCCCTCCGAGCCCGTCGCTCGCATCGCCCGGATCGCGGCCTGACACCCGACGGCGAGCGCGAGCACGTTGACCTCGAGCATGCCCTTCCAGAACGCCGGGTCGCCGTCGGCGATGGTCGAGCCGACGTCGCCGAAGCCGGCGTTGTTGACGAGGACGTCGAGACGTCCTGTGCGATCCGCCGCGCCCTGCACCCAGCTCTGGAGTGCCCCGACGTCGGTGACGTCGAACGTGGCCACGTCGGCTCGCCCGCCGGCGTCGACGATGCGCGCTGCGGACTCCTCCATCGGCTCGATCGTGCGGCCCATCAGGAACACGTGGGCACCGAGCGAGCCGAGGTGCTCGGCGATCGCCCGACCGAAGCCGCTGGAGGCACCGGTGATGCAGACGGTTCGGCCGTCAATCGAACGTCGGGTCGTCATGGAGAGCTCCTCATCGGCGGTGACGGGCTCGCTGTCGAGCACGTCGGGGTGGAACCCTCGACACTACGGGCTCGATGGATCGAGCCGCCCCTCGTGCTCGTCGACGGTTCAGCGGTCGCGGAGGCCCTTGCCGACGAGGATCTTCGGGGCACACTTCTCGACCCGGGCCTCGCGGGTTGCGGCCTGCTTCGCGGCCGAGACGTGGAGGTGGTACTCGCGCTGCCGGCCGGGCGTCAGCCCCTCGAATGCGTCCCTGAGAGCCGGGTCCCGGTCGAGGCGCCGCTGGAGCTCCTCGACGAGCTCGACGTCGGGCGCCGGGCCGACGGCGAGGCCCGCCTCTTCGACGTCGACGGCCTCGGCGAGGTAGGCCTCGACCGTGCCGCTCAGCCGGGCGACGTCGTCGACGGAGGTGAAGCGAATCCGGCGGGCCGACCGTGAGTTCGGGCCCTGGTCCTCGAGCACGCCGTCGGGATCGGCGAGCAATGCGCCCTTGAAGAACATGAGGGCCAGGAACTCCTTCATCTCCTGCACGATGGCGATGTTCCTCCCGCCGTGGCTGTAGCAGGGCGTGCGCCACTTGATCTGCTCGGTCAGCCCGGCGCGGAGGAGGATCGGACGCAGCGCTGCCATCTCCTCCGGCCACTGCTGCGACCGGCTGATGTAGGCATCGACGTCGGGGTTCGTGGGCATCTCGGACGCGAACGTAGCGGCTCGACGGTGAGGGTGTGTCGGCCGAGCGGGCTCCATCCGCCGCGTCGGCCGGGCGTCACCGCCATCGCTCCGCGGTAGGTGTTTCGCCGGCGCGGCGGTGACCGCGACGTTGCGCCGACAGTGGCGACACGAGGCACGAACGGAGCATGGCGCGAGCTGCTGGCAAGCTGTCGGGATGGCTCGTGCCGACGGTCGCACCTCGCTGTTCGATCGCTGGTCGGCCGCCTACGACGGCGCAGCCCTGCAGCGGGTCGCGTACCGGCCGGTGCACGACGCCGTGCTGGCACGCGTCGACGACCTCGAGCCGGAGACCGTCGTCGACCTCGGCTGTGGGACCGGCCAGCTCTCCCGGCGGCTGCTCGTGCGCTTTCCCGAGGCGACGATCGTCGGCGTCGACGTCTCCGACGGCATGCTCGCCCGAGCAGCGGACCGGTTGGCGAGCTCGGACGCCGACAGGTACGGCCTGGTCCGGGCATCGGCAGGGTGGCTTCCGCTGACTCGGTCCTCGGTCGACCTCGTCGTCTGCACCGAGTCGTTCCACTGGTATCCGGACCAGGCTCGGGCCCTCCAGGACCTGGCGGACGTGCTGCGCAGCGGTGGCCGCTTGGTCGTGGCGTCGATCGCCCTGGTCACCGACGTCGGCGACCGGTTGGTGCGAAGCGTCACGCGAGCCGGCGGCACGCCGGTCAGGGCGATGCCGTCGCACCGGATGCGGCAGCTGCTGGCACGATCGGGGTTCGACGTGATCCATCAGCGCCGCATCCCCCGCCTCGGACCGATCGGCTGGCCCGTGCTCACCGACGCCCGCCGCCGTTGAACATCACGTCCGGCGTCGTTGGGACGGGCGCTCGGCGCGCTACCCGTCGGGATTCGGCGGTCGGATCATCAGCCAGACGGGGACGCCGAGTCCGACGGTCGTGACCTCCTCCACGACCTCGAACCCGTGTCGCTCGTAGTAGCGGACGTTGTCGGCCGTCTCGGTCTCGAGGTAGGTCCTCGTGGCCGCCTGATCGGCGCGTTGCGTCGCGACCCTGACGAGGGCGGACCCCAGGCCCTGTCCCTGGCGGTGGGGCTCGGTACCGAGGGCCATCAGGTACCAGTGCGGCTCTGGGACGTGCTGTTTACTCTTCTGGTCGAGTTGCCGGAACATGGGCATCATCCGCCGCCGGTCGTCGGCCGGCAGCGCCATCGCCGAGCGGACGATCGCCAGCCCGGATCTCAGGACCGGCCAGAATCCCATCCGCCGACCGGGTGGCAGCCAGAGCGCGACCGCG
>NZ_JASJCS010000082.1 GCF_030065885.1 Ilumatobacter sp.
TCGATGGACAAGCCCGGTGAACGACCATCCCGACCGCCGGCCCGTCGCATGAGCCGGTTCGACGCGCCGGTTCGCGCCGAGGGCGACGGCTACGTCATCGACATCGGCGACGACGAGGCTGCCCTGGTGCGGCGCCTGATCGGCGAGCTGCGAGCGCTGCTGACGGACCCCGAGCCCGACAGCGACGCGCAGGTGCTGCTGGTCCGCCTGTTCCCCGTCGCCCATCGCGACGACGAGGAGATGGAAGAGGAGTACCAGCGGCTGATGCGCGAGGAGCTGGTGCAGTCCAAGCTCACCGCGTTCGACACCGTCGACTCCGTGCTCGCCGTCCGGCGCGGCGAGGAGATCGACGACGGCCAACTGACCGCATTCATGCAGTCGGTCAACTCGATCCGCCTGGTGCTCGGCACGATGCTCGGCGTCACCGACGACCCCGACGCCGACGAGGTGACCCCCGGCCTCGAGGACTCACCCGAGTACCACCTCTACGGCTACCTCAGCTGGCTCTTGGAACACAGCGTCATCGCTCTCTCCGGAGGGGAGTAGGGCGGGACGCCCGAGGCGGCGAGGACGTCGTCCGGTCACCTGCGTCGGCCGAACCAGCGGCGCTTCCGGGGACGCGAGCCCGCTTCGTGCGTGTCGACCTCGAGCCCGCGATCCGCGAGGCCGAGGTCTCGCGCCACGGCGGCGAACACGGAGGCGACCTCCTCGGCGTCGCCGTCCAGGAAGGGCCGCGCCAGCTGCGGGTCGTAGGCGACGTACGACGTGTGGCACTCGACGACCCTGGCGGTCTCCCGCAGCTTCTCGGCGACGGCGGGGCACTGTTCAGGCCGAACCAGTACGCGGTGAACATCGTGACGTCGTAGGACGACATGACGAGGTGGGTTGCGATCTTCGGCATCTCGAGCTCGGCCCACCGCCTGTCCGTCGAGTCGAGCGGATCGTCTACGATGCGACCGACGCCGTCGTGGATCCGCCGCCAAGCAGCCAGCTGCTCGTCGCTGAGCGGCCGAGGATCGTCGACGTGGGCGTCGAGCGCCTGCCACGCCGCCTCCCAGTCACCGTCAGCCGGTCGTTCGAGGAACCAGACCTCGAAGCTCATGATGCGCGCCGCCAGCATCGGTGCCGCCGCCCCGCCTGCGTGCACGCCCGAAGCGCACGACCTCGCATCATCCGGCCGACGGTCGTCCGGCGTCGCGACGGTCGGGGAGGAAGCGGAACCGATCCCGCGTCTCGGCGACGTGGTCGGTCGACAACTCGGCGAAGAGTGTCGTCTCGCCGCGGCTCCCCGCTGCCAGCACCTCACCTGTCGCGTCGATGATGCGCGAGTCGCCCGAGTGGGCGAGGCCGTTGCCGCTGTCGCCGACCCGGTTGATGCCGACCACGTAGGCCTGGTTCTCGATCGCCCGCGCCTCGAGCAGCGTCATCCAGTGGTGGCGGCGCGCCTCGGGCCAGTTCGCGGGCACGAGGTAGAGGTCGGTCTCGGGGGCGACGTGCCAGAACTCGTCGGCGAAGCGGAGGTCGTAGCAGACGAACATCGACACCCGGAACCCCTCGACGTCGACCGTCACGAGCTCGGTGCCCGCCCGGACGTGCTCGTGCTCGCCCGAGAACGTGAACGGGTGGATCTTGCGATACCGGTGCTGCGTGCCGTCCGGGCCGGCGAGCACGAAGCAGTTCGACGGACGCTGATCGTCGGGAGGCGCGTCGGGATGGATCTCGGGGCAGCTGCCCCCGACCCACACGCCGTGCTCGGCGGCCTGTGCGGCGAGGAACTCGGAGGACGGGCCGCCGATCGGCTCGGGCTCGAGCGCCGGGTCGTCGAACCCGAAGCCGACCGAGAACGTCTCGGTGAGCATCACCAGACCCGCGTCCCCGGCGGCGGCCGCAGCGATCTTCGGCGCGAGGCGCTCGAAGTTCGCGGCGCGGTCCATCCACGCGATGTCGTGCTGGACGGCGGCGACGCGCAGCGTGCTCATGGTGCGAGACGCGCGAGCCGCTCGACGGCCGCATCGAGCACGTCGAGCTGCTTGCAGAAGGCGAAGCGGACGAGATGGCGGCCGTGCTCGGGGTGGGCGTAGAAGACCTGCGTCGGCACGGCGACGACGCCGATCCGTCCGGGGAGCTCGAGGCAGAACGCGACCCCGTCGCCGTCGGGGCGGACCGGGCGGATGTCGACCGTGGTGAAGTAGGTCGCCTCGGGCTGGTACGCGACGAAGCCCGCCGCGTCGAGCCCGACCGCCAGCCGATCGCGCTTGGCCTCGAGGTCGGCAGCGAGCTCGTCGAAGTACGCGTCGGGGAGCGCGAGCCCGGCGGCGATCGCCGGCTGGAACGGAGCGCCGTTGACGTAGGTGAGGAACTGCTTGGCGGTCCGTGCCGCCGCCACCATCGCTGCCGGCCCGCATATCCAGCCGATCTTCCACCCGGTCGTGTTGAACGTCTTGCCGCCCGACGAGATCGACATCGTGCGCTCGCGCATGCCCGGCAGGGTCGCGATCGGGATGTGCTCGGCCCCGCTGAAGACGAGATGCTCGTAGACCTCGTCGGTCACGACGTACAGGTCGCGCTCCTGGGCGACGTCGGCGATGAACTGCAGCTCGTCGCGGGTGAAGACCTTGCCGGTGGGATTGTGCGGCGTGTTGAGCAGGACCAGCTTCGTGCGGTCGGTGCAGGCTGCGGCGAACTCGTCGCGATCGAAGCCGTAGCGGCCGTCGGGCCCCTCGCCGGGCCGCAGCACGACCGGCTTCGCAACACCGTCGGCGAGCGCGATGCCGGCCTGGTAGCTGTCGTACATCGGCTCGAACAGCACCACTTCGTCGCCGGGGTCGAGCATCCCGAGCAGGGTGCCGGCCAGCGCCTCGGTGGCGCCGGCGGTCACGAGCACCTCGGCATCGACGTCGTAGTCGAGGCCGTAGAAGCGCCGCTGGTGGTCGGCGACCGCCTGTCGCAGCACCGGCATGCCGGGGCCCGGCGGGTACTGGTTGACGCCGCCCCGGATCGCATCGACGGCCGCGTCGAGCACCTCGGCCGGTCCGTCGGTGTCGGGGAAGCCCTGGCCGAGGTTGATCGCACCGGTCTCGACCGCCAGCGCGGACATCTCGGCGAAGATCGTCGTACCGAACCCGGCCAGCTTCGAGGTCATCGGAGCGCGCACGCCGGGCAGCGTAGGCGCAGCGTCGGTTCCGGGCACTGGTGAGGCAGCCCGTCTGGCACCGGCGGTGGCACGAGGCGACGGTCAGGCGTTGACGGTGTAGGGCTGCGGCGGCGTCGGCGCCTCGGGCGGCTCCTCCGCGATCATGCACACGACGCCTTCACGCTTGGCCCGGTACATCGCCTGGTCGGCTGCCTCGACGAGCGTGTCGAGGTCCTGGCCGTGGCCCGGCCACAGCGCCACGCCGGCGCTGACCTTGACCCGCAGCGGCTCGGCGACGCCTTCGAGCCGGGTCCGCCCGCTGATCTGATCGGCGAGCTGGCGAGCGCGACGGGCGCCCATCTCCTCGCTGTCGATGCCGGGCATCATGACGACGAATTCGTCGCCGCCCCAGCGAGCCACGACGTCGGTGTCGCGGACCGCCTTGCGCAGCCGGGTGCCGACCACGCGCAGCATCTCGTCGCCGGCGTTGTGGCCGTAGGTGTCGTTGACGAGCTTGAAGCCGTTGAGGTCGAACAGCAGGAGGCAGGTCGTCCGGCCACGCCGCTCGGCGTCCTCGAGCACCTCGACGGCACGGCGCTCGAACTCGCTGCGGTTCGGAAGCTTGGTGAGGGCGTCGAAGCTCGCCCGCTCGTGCAGGTTGCGCTGCTCGACGAAGATCGTGATGCCGGCGAGGCCCATGAGTGCCAGTGCCAGCAGGAAGATGATGACGTAGAACCGCTGCTCGTCGCCGCGGAGCTCGACCCCGTCGTCGACCGATGCGACCACGAACAAGCCGGGCGTACCCGGAACGAGCGTGGCGGTCTGACGCAGACCCGACTCGACGGCGAACTCGCCCACCGACGCGCCGGCGGGCAGGAACGTGGTGGCCCACACCGGAACGCCCGAGCGGTCGGAGACCACGTCGACGGGCGCACGAGCGATCACCGAGAGGTGCGGCCCGTCGACGTCGAACGTGAGCATCGAGTCGTAGACCGTGATCGAGGCCACGGCTCGCTCGACCCCCTGGGCCGTGTCGCCGGCGACGGAGTCCGATGCGCTGGCGCGCTGCCGTTCCATGTCGTCGAGCATCGACGAGTCGGGCTGCGGGCCGTCACCGGCGCACGCGGTCGCCGCTGCGCTCACAGCACAGACGCCGAGGCGAGGGTTGGCGGCGGCGATCGAAGCCGCTGTCTCGTCGGGGTCGACGCCCACATCGGCTGCGACCTGGACGTTGTCGACGATGGATGCGAGGCGTGCGGCGCCGAGCTCGGCCGCGTTGGCCAGGCTCACGTCGCGCTGGCCGGCCAGCTCGGAACGTCGCGCCACGTACCCGACCGTGATCGCGACGACGAGCACCAGGCTGAACACCAGCGACGCTCGACGAACGATCCTCATGCCGAGAAAATCGGGACGATCGGCCCCGAACGTGAGTCCGGACGGCCCGAATACACACAGAATTGACACAGAACGCTGTCATCACGACAGTTCGCACCCCCGTTCCGGCCGCCCGCCCACGTCCCCCATCACGCCCACATCACGCCGTTCGCGAGCCGGAGAACGCAGCGACATGCTGGGCACGAATGCCTGTCGGCTGTGTTCACACCACGGCACGCCCGAGCACTTCGAAGCTGGCGGGAGGTGCCGTCCGAGGTCTCGCGAACGTGCGGCGGCGTCAACGCGACTCGATCGAGCGGCGTGCTCCGACCTCGTGGGCGGAGCTCGTGGATATCGCACGTCGCCCACGTCGGGTCACCGGAGTCGCTGCTACCGAGGAACTCCTCCAGCGCATGTCCATCCGGCCGCCTCGGGGGGGAGCGGGCACCTCGGCGGCCGGCTCAGCGATCAGCGCGCCGAGGGTGATCCCACGGCGAGCGGCCTCGGCCTCGAGCTAAGTTCCTCCGTGCAATCCCGGACGTTCGGTCCGGTTTGGGATGCGACGTCGATTCCCGCTGCGAGGCGGTGCAGGTGACGCCGATCAGGAGGCGGCCAGATCGCCGATCCGGGCTGCTGCGAGCTTGTCGACCGCCGTGGTGTCGTGGGATGCCACGACGACCAGATCCGGGTTGTTGGCCTTCATCGTCTGCACCTTGGCGTAGCTCTGCAGGAGCGCCTCCTTGTCGCCGGTGCCTGCGGTCTGGTTGCGCAGCAGGAGCTCTTCGGAGTACGTGAGGTCGCCGATCAGCAGGACCGGTGGCGCGGCGGCGCGGCGCACGAGCATCGAGACCGACCCGACGAGATGGCCCGGCGTCGGCACCACCATCAGCGAGCCGTCACCCATCACGTCGCAGGCCTCCGTGAAGGGAGCGAGCTCGGGATCGTCGGTGGGTGAGAAGTCGAGCAGTCGCCACCTCGCTCCGGGAACCAGGACGTGCTGGCGCGTCACGTACTCGCGTTCGGGATGCGACGATCGAACGAGGAAGTCCCAGCCGTCGCGTGCGACGAAGAGATCTGCCTGTGGGATGTCGGCGATCCCGCCGGCGTGATCGAAGTGCAGGTGCGAGTGCACCGCCGCCGTCACGTCCTCGGCCCGATAGCCCGCCCGACGCAGGGCGTCGCCCAGCCGGTCCTCGGGGTCGACGTCGAAGCGGAAGATGTGACGCACGAACCAGTTGGTGACTGCGTCGGGCCAGTAGGCGCGCGTCGTGGCCGCAGGGTCGATCCCGGTGTCGAACAGAACCAGCCCGTCGTCGTGTTCGATCACGAACACGTTCATCGGGACGGTCACCCACTCCTTCGACCGGAAGACCCACCACAAGCCCGGCTTGCGTGTCCCGTACATGTGCTCGGGGTGCAGACCAACGACCCCGGTCGCGACAACCTGAACATCTCGCACGGTGCTGTGTGCTCCAGGCATGGCAGAAGCCCTTCCTCTCGTGGGGCGGCAACCGGTTGCGATCGCCAACGTCGCTCCCGTCCCCTGATCGAGCGGTCGCAGCGATCGGGGCACGCACGCAGAACAGACCCCACGGGCGGGCCCACTTCTCATCATGCAGGCCGGACAGGCCGATTCCCAGGGGCGAACGTCCGCGAAAACGCCCGAGGGCCCCGCCTCGCCGGCGGGACCCTCGTACTCCGATCAGATCTGCTCGATCGCCCGATCTGGTCAGCGCGCCCGTAGGGATTCGAACCCCAAACCTTCTGATCCGTAGTCAGATGCTCTATCCGTTGAGCTACGGGCGCAGTCCGCTGCAGTGTAGGCGTCGAGCCCGCGAAACGGAACGCTCGATTGCGGGCTCAGCCGCCCCAGGGGCCCCAGCCGCCCGCCTGCTGGTAGAGGTAGAGCGCCGCCCGGATGTTCTTCTCGGCGTCGTACAGGTCGCTCGCCGAGTAGACGCCGAAGTCGTCCAGCCAGCTGCGGTGGACCGTCCAGTAGATCTGGAACACGCCGTAGCAGCACCAGCCGTTGTAGGCGTTCGCGTCGTAGCGGCTCTCGCGGAGCGCGACCTGCAGCGCCTTGTCGACCTGGTCGGCCGGGAAGATCTCACGGATCAGCTGCTGCACCTGCGCCGTCGAGGCGGGCGCCGGCGGCGTGGTCGCCGGCGGCTGCGTCGTCGCAGGGGCAGCGGTCGTGGCCGGCGCGGCAGTCGTCGCGGGCGCCGCAGTCGTGGTGGTCGGCTGGGCAGGCACGGTCGCGCCGGCCGGGAGGCAGATCTCGTCGCCGGGGAACATCGGGGTGTCGACCGTCGCCGTGTTCTCGGCCAGGAGGGCGCTCGGCGCAACGCCGGCGGCGTCGGCGATGCGGTACCAGGAGTCACCCGCGCCGGCGGTGTAGGTCATCGGGCACTCGGGCACGACACGCTCGGCGGCGGCCGAGACGGTGGCGACCTCGGCGGGCGTCGTCGACACCACGTCCTGCGGGACGTCGCCGACGGGGACGTCGGTTTCCACGGCGGGTGACGCCTCGCTCGATTCCGGATCGGACGCCGCGACGTCCGGCTCGACCGCGGCCGCGACCGCGGCGGTCGGCGCCACCCCGGCGACGTCGTCGGCGTCGGCCGACGGCTCGGAGGGCTGCTCGAGCGGCGCGACGGCTGCCGCGTCGGGCGAGGCACCGTCGAACGACGGCTGGGCGACGGCCGGCTCGCCGGAAGGCTCGGCAGCGGAGGGTGCGGCGGCGACGGCGACGGCGGACGACTCGATGATGTCGCCGGTGTCGTCGGAGCGAAGCGAGATCATGAGCGGCACGAGCACGGCGAGGGCGACGAGCACGATCCCGAGGCGCAACAGGAGCGGGTCGACCGCACCGACGCCGAGCCGCTCGGCGAGGGGGTGTGCCGGCGAGAGCGGGATCAGACCGGTGTCGTCGTCGTCATCGTCGTCGTCGTGGGCAGCGGTGGCAACGTGCTCACGCGGGATCCGATTGGTGGCACCTTCGGGGGCCGTCCAGGCCTCGAGGTCGGCCCAGTCCTCGTCGTACCAGTCGCCCGACGCCAGCTCGGCGAGCGTGGCCTCGGTGTCGATCGTCGTGGATCGGGTCGGCACGACACCGTGCTGGCGGGTTCGCTCGACCGCGCCGCCGCGGTGTTCGACCTGGGGACGGAACGCGGCGAACCCGTCGCGGATCGCCCGCAGGGTGCCCGTCGTGTCGTCGCCGCCCGGGCGCTCGAGGACGGTGTCGTCACCGGCGGAGCCGTCGCTCGAGAGCCAGCCCCGCGTCGACCCCCAGAACTCGCGGGTGACGTCGTCGTCGAGGGAATGGTCGTCGTGTCGCATGTGATCGCCGTTCGGAGTCCGCCTCCAAACCACTGGTCTACTCGTTCCGTCATCAAACCGCAACATCGACGACATCCGACCGCAATCAAATGACAGACATGTGACTCTCCCCGGCCGGGGTGCGGGAGCCGTCCAATCAGGGGTCGACGCCTGAGCGCCGCGCCCGCGGCTGGCGGCCTGGACCCTCACGCGCAACGAGCGCGTGGGACGTCCCACGCGCTCGTCACCTGGCGGAGAGGGTGGGATTTGAACCCACGGACCCCAGGAGGGTCAACGCCTTAGCAGGGCGTCCCATTCGGCCGCTCTGGCACCTCTCCGAGGCGGCCCGAGTCTAGGCCGCGTCGACATCGAACGGAACCGTCGGATCGGCGACGACTTTCAGGTTGTGTCAGACACAACCTGACACAACTCGGTCGGACATCGAGCGGAACCGTCGGATCGGGAGAGGCTCGTGGGCAGCGGCGACCCGGTCACTAACCTGTCCGGCGGAACGGTGGCAGAGTGGACGATTGCACCCGCCTTGAAAGCGGACGACCCGCAAGGGTCCGAGGGTTCGAATCCCTCCCGTTCCGCGGAGGGCCGGCGTGGTTCGACCCGCCCGCAGCCACGGGCCCGCCCCTGCTCCCGATGGCGAACGAGATCGGCCTAGCAGCCTTCCGCCAGCGGCCGGTCGTGGCGCGGGCTCTCGCCCCTGATGCGAGGTGGCACCAGACGCGTCATCACGGAGGAGTCGGTGCAGGTTCGGGAGGGAGGCGGGGTCCCCGGCCACCTCGTCGCTGACACGGGATCCGGATGCCGGGTCGGTGAGACTCGCGTGTGCCTCGCGGACCGATGCGCCGCCCCTCGCTGTCGATGGGCTCCGATCGCGGCCCGGTCGGAGATCGACGGGTCGACCTGCTCCTCACCGGTGAGCTCGAGGCTCGACGCCGGTTGGTCTGCGTCCGGAGCCCGGAAGACGAAACGAACGTCAGCCGGGCCCGGGAACGCGCATGAACCGGGCAGCGAAGCCATCCGGCTCCGAGACCTCGTCCTTGGCCACGCCGAGAACGTGGAGCGCAGTGACCGTGTCGGAGAAGTCGAGCGACTCCGCCGCCAGGTAGTCGAACGCGACGGTCCAGGCGTCGCCGTGGCGGCCGGCCAGCGCCGTCGACTCGAACGTGGCAGTCGCACCGTTGAGGTCGGCCGTGTCGTTCTCGGAGTTGCCGTCGTCGATCCGCACGTAGCTCGTGCTCGTCCGCACGACGTCGAGGTCGCCGGACCTGGTCTCGTCCTCGTTGCGCCCGTTGTGATGAACGACCTGGACGACCGACGTCGTGTCGAGCCCCGGTCGCCGGTCTCGAAGCTCTCGCAGGACGTCGGCGGTGAAGTCGGACACGCCGCCCTCGGCGACCCGCACGACACCGCCTGCGTCGATCGTGAGCAACCACCGATCGGCCGCCCGTGCGACTGCACCGGGTCGATCGGTCGCCGCGTCGAGCCAGTCGGAGCCCCATGCAGCCGACATGACGTCGGTGTACTCCTGGACGAACCATGTCGAGTCCGGCGCCGAAGTCCCTGCGACGACGAGCGGATCGAGATCGAGACTCGTCGCGAGCTCTCGCGCCGCGACCGATGCATGACCGTCGTCGCGGTTGGCGAAGTCGAACGTGATCACGAGCAGGTCGACCGCTGGGTCGAACGGCTGGCCTGCCGTGTTGCCCGGAGTGTGCTCGCCGGTGCCACCGGCGGCTGGATCCGTGGTGGTCGTCGGGGGGACGGTCGGCGCGGGCGGGGTGGACGATGTCGCCGTCGACGGCGGATCGGTCGCGGGCGAGGATTCCCGTGGCACCGGAGGTGTCGTCTCGGTCGGAGGAACCGTCGACGCCGGCGGCTGCGGCTGCGGCGACGTCGACACGATCGGCGGAACCGGCGGCCGCGCCTCAGCGCCGTCGCGCGGCTCGACGGAGCTCCTCGGCGGGATCGACGAGGTGATCACGGGCCGAGCTGTCGTCGGAGCCGAGATCGAGCTGTCATCGGGCGAGCCCAGATCCGCCGGCCTCGGGAGCTCGTCGGGGGTTGGTCGGTCGTGGCTCGGCGCGTCCGGGATGTCGCCGCCCGTCCGAGTCGCCGTCGTCAGCAGCAACGCCGGCAGAGCCAGCACGACGGCCGCGGCGGCCACGGCGCCGATCAGGCTGACACGCGCCGGTCGACCGGCTGCCCGCTCTCTTACGGCAGCGCGGTCGCGAGGCGACGCAGCTCGTCGCTCGCCGATCGCGGCGGCCAGTGCCGAGCGATGCTCGGCAACCAGGTCGGTGGCGGCATCGACGGTGACCGGGTTGGCGCGCCGGAGCTCGGTGAGCTCGTTCTCGATCACGATCCACCCCCTGCCGACCAGCGCGGCTCGTGCGATACGGGCAGGCGGTGTGCCCCCGGCCCGCGCTGCCCAGCCGGATCACGGCCCGCGACGTCCGGGCCGTCGGCCGCCAAACGGTGGCGAAGCCGTTGTCGCGCCCTGCGGAGACGCTGCCGGACGGCACTCGGTTCGAGACCGATCGCAGTCGCGATCTCGGTCGGGGTCAGGCCCTCCCATGCGGTGAGCCGCAGCAGCTCTGCGTCGTCATCGGACAAGCAGGCCAGTGCCGACGCGACGCGCTGGAATCGTTCGGTGTCCTCGACCCGGTCGACGCGGGTGTCGAACTCGATGAACTCCGTTCGGAGCCGGTCGTGGAGTCGCGTTCGACGGTCCCGCGATCGACGCTGGTTGGCGAGCACCCGCCGCGCCACCCCGTACAACCACGGCAGCGTGTCCGGCTCGTCAGGGATCTCGACGTGTCGCCGCCAGGCGACGAGGAACGTGTCGGCGACGACATCGGCGGCATCGGCCGGAGCCGCTCGCCGCAGCGCATAGGCCGCGATCGCCCCGGCGTGCCGTTCGTAGGCGTGCGTCACGAGCTGCTCGACGTCGGCCTGCTCGGCGGGCGGGCGGGAGCGCGTTCGGCGGCGTCTGCTCATGTCGGGGTCTGATGCTGGCCACGCCCGCGGCCTCCTTCGTAGCTCATGTGTCCGCGTCGGTGGCCGCGTGACACCCCATCGGCGAGGTGGTCCGCTCCGCGACGATCGCTCGTCACGCTCTCCCCGACGCGGACACAAGACGGTTCGAGGCGGACAGCGCGGGCGACCCACCACCCGGCCCGGAGGAACACCCATGACCAGTTCACGCCCAACCGCCAGTCGTCAGCCCCGGCGGATCAGATCGCTCGTCGCGGCGACGTTGGCGGTCGCCGGCATCACGGGGACCGCCATCGTCGCCGATCTGCCGATCGTCGGTGCCGATCCCGCGGCCGGCGACGGGCCGATCACCGTCGACGACAGCGGTCACTGGTTCGAGTACGCCGGCAACGGCGAGCCGTACTTCATGGCGGGCGCCGGTGGGCCGGAAGGGTTCCTCTACTACTCCGACGCCCGCAGGCAGGCGATCGTCGACCGGTTGATCGACAACGACGTACGCGCCGTGTACATCCACGCCGTCCGGTCGAACGGCGGCGACGGCGGCGCGAACGAGAACCCGTTCATCGGCTCCGACCCCTCGAACGGCGTCGATCCGGACGTCCTCGACGAGTGGGACTCGTATCTCTCCCAACTCGATGCGGCCGGCATCGTGACGTGGTTCCACCTGTACGACGACGGCGCACGGCCGTTCGGTGCCTGCAACCCCGACCTCCCCGCCGCCGAGCGGCAGTTCGTCAAGACGATCGTGGAACGCTTCCGCGAGTACCGACACCTCGTCTGGCTGCCGACCGAGGAGCACATCATCAAGGCGTGCTCGGACAACAGCGTCGATCTCGAGAAGGCCGAGGCGCTCGCGGCGGAGATCCGCACGCACGACGACGTGCACCCGCTCGGCGTTCATCACAACAACGGCCAGTCGAACCAGTACCTCGGCAACACCGACATCGACGTGTTCGCACAACAGGTGTGCCAGCAGTCGAAGTACACGAGCGTCGACGGCATCCACGACGCCGGCGAGTTCGGCGAGGACGTGTACGTGATGGCCGAGTGCCACCCGTGGCACAAGGAGCTCCTCGACCGTGGCGAGCGCTCGACGCTGCGCCAGTCGTTCTGGTCGTCGGTGATGGCCGGCGGCTACGTGTTGTTCTACGACGCATGGGAGTCGAACGATCCGACCGACGCGATGCTCGCCGATCTCGGTCGCATCAATGCGTTCATGGACACGACCCGCTTCGCCGAGACCGTGCCGGCCGACCAGCTCGCAGCGGGCGGGACGAAGTGGGTGCTCGGCAACGAGACGAGCGACGTCTACATCGCCTACTCCAACGACGACCCGGCATCGATGGGCGTGCAGGGGATGTCGGCTGGGACCTATGACCTCGGTTGGTTCGACCCGGTGACGGGCGAACGCGTCGATCAGACGGTCACGGTCGGCAACGGGACGGCGGCGTTCGTCGTGCCCGGCCAGATCGGATCGGAGGTCGCGCTGTCGATCGAACCCTCCACCGACACGCCGACCACGACCACCACCACCACGACCACGTCCACCGTGCCGGTGACCACCACCACTCCTCCGACCACCGCACCACCCACCACGACATCGCCCTCCACGACGACTCCACCGACCTCGATCCCACCGACGACTCCACCGACCTCGATCCCACCGACGACCACGCCACCGATGTCGCCGTCGCGGGTCGAGTTGGTCGCCGTGGAGGATGCGTTCCTGGAGGGGACCAAGCGGGTGAACGACACGGAGCTGCGCGTCGAGCACGGCTCGCGCACCCGCATCAGCTACGTGCGCTTCGACACCTCCGGCATCGAGGCCGCCGACACCGTCCGGTTCCGCCTGACGGTCGGGAGCGATCCAGGCCAGGGCACCGTGGCGGTGTCGCTCGGCACGGGTGGGAGATGGACGTCCGACACGCTGACGCCCTCAAATGCCCCGGCCATCGGTGAGCTGCTCGCCGCGGTCTCGGGGACGTTCGCGACCGGACAAGAGATCGACGTCGAGCTTCCCGCCGAGGCCGTCGCCGGCGCCGCGTTGGATCTGGTCATCACCCACGACGGCGCCGGCAGCGACGACGTGTCGTTCGATGCGAGCGAATCCGGTGTGGGCCCGACCCTGGTCGTGGAGACATCCGTGAAGCCGCCCACGACCACCCCGCCGACCCCGACGTCGCGGGTCGAGTTGGTCGCCGTGGAGGATGCGTTCCTGGAGGGGACGACGCGCGTGAACGACTCGCAGCTGCGGGTCGAGCACGGCTCGCGCACGCGCATCGGCTACGTGCGCTTCGACACGTCGGGTCTCGGTGTCGCGAGCCGCGTCCTGCTCGAGCTCGTCGTCGGGAGCGACCCCGGTCAGGGCACGGTGTCGGTGTCGCGTGGCGAGGGCGGCAACTGGACGTCGGACACGTTGAGTCCGGGCAACGCGCCGGTGGCCGGCGACGAGCTGGCGTCGGTCTCGGGATCGTTCACGACCGGACAGCGGCTCAGTGTCGACCTGCCCGTCGACGCGATCGCGGGCGACACGCTCGATCTGGTCATCGCCCACGACGGTGCCGGAGCGGACGATGTGTCGTTCGATGCCACCGAGACCGGCGACGGCCCCGCGCTGATCGTCGAGACGTCGGTGACGACACCACCGACCACGACACCACCGACCACGACACCACCCACGACGACGCCGCCCACCACCACTCCTCCGACCACCACTGCTCCGACGACGACGCTGCCGCCGACCGAGAACCCGACGCAGACCGTCGGGTTCCGCGGCACCGAGGCGGCCGTTGCGAACCCCGAACGCGGCTTCCACAAGGGTGTGTCGGTCGCCGACTCGGCGAGTGGGTCGACGACGTCGGTGTCACAGATGTCGTCGTACTACGACGCCGGCATCCGGCTCGCGCGGATGTACGTCCGCTTGGACGACTACCGCAACTCGCCGATCCCCGATGCGCTGCTCGACGACCTCGACGACGTGTTCGCCAATGCCCGCTCAGCCGGCATCAAGCTGATCCCGAGGTTCTCGTACAACTTCGGGTCGGCGCCCGACGCGACCGTCGATCGGATCGAACAGCACCTCGAACAGCTGACACCGGTGCTGCGCGCCAACAGCAACGTCATCTCGGTGTTGCAGGCCGGGTTCATCGGCGCCTGGGGTGAGTGGCACTCGTCGAGCAACGGACTCACCAACCCCTCCGACCGGGCCCGCGTGCGAAACGCATTGCTGCAGGCGCTGCCGACCCACCGGATGACGCAGTTCCGCTACCCCGACGACATCATCGAGTTCGAACCTGCGCCGCTGGACGCCGCACGTGCGTTCGACGGAAGCGCACTGAGTCGAACCGGTCACAAGAACGACTGCTTCCTCGCCAACGAGCACGACGCCGGCACCTACATCCCCCTGTCCCGGAAGGGTGAGTTCGTCGACTATCTCGCCACGATGACGGAGTTCACGGTGATGGGCGGAGAGACCTGTCAGGTCTCCGCCGGCTCGCAACGGACCGACTGCCCGACCGCGCTGACCGAGCTCGAGTTGTTCCATTGGGACTACCTCAACCTCGATTTCTACGGCGACACGATCGACAGATGGCGTACCGACGGCTGCTTCGACGAGATCGACGCCCGGCTCGGCTACCGGTACGAGATGCGCGCTGCGTCGGCACCGACGCGGGTGGCCGCCGGCGGCCGTCTCGAACTCGAGCTCGTGGTGGCCAACGAGGGGTTCGGCAAGCTGTACAACCCGCGGCCGATGAACGTGGTGCTGGTGAACGACTCGACGGGAGCCACGATGCGCATCGAGCGGGTGGCCGATGCACGAGACGTGATGCCGCTCCCTGGTTCGACCAGGATGCTCGATCTGACCGTCGACGTGCCCGTCGGGCTCGGGCCCGGGTCCTACAGCATCCACCTCGAGCTGCCAGACGGGTCGCCGAGCCTCACCGGCGACCCTCGGTACTCGATCCGGATGGCCAACGCAGGAACGTGGCGAGCCGTCAGCGGCACCAACGACCTCACGCTCGACGTGGTGGTGGACCACCACGCGGCCGGGTCACCGGGCGGCACGACGGCACGACCTACGTGATCACCGTCCCGCCGGCCGCCTGCGAAGCCGAGATCGCGCTGCGGCCGGCCGGACCGCCCGAGCGCGACCCGGCAACTCGGTCGCGTCGTCGGCCAGGCCCGACGCCTCCGGATGTCCAGGCCGTCACGCTCGGATTGCGCGTCCGCCGTGACCGCAGCACCCCAAACCCTGCCGAGCCGGAGTCCGCCTCGGCGCGAGACTGTCGACATGGCTCTGGACATCCGCGCCTACCGGGACGAGGACTTCGATGCCGTCGCGCGCATCTGGCGCGAGGTCCGGTGGATCGACGACGAGGATCGCGAGAAGGAGGGACTGCGCTGGTACCTCGGCGGCGGCAACGCCGAAGTCGGCCTGCTCGACGGCGAGGCCGAGTGCATGGTCCACCGCACGGCCGGCACCATCAGGTACGACCGCACCGCGCTGCCGCTCTCGGCGGTCACGGGTGTCACGACCAGCCAGATCGCCCGCAAGCAGCGCCTCGCCAGCACGATGACGGCGCGCGCCCTGCAGCGGGGCGCCGACGAGGGGGCCGCGGTCTCGGCGCTGGGCATGTTCGAGCAGGGCTTCTACGACCGGTTCGGGTTCGGCACGGGCTCGTACATGCACCAGGTCACGTTCGACCCGAGCAAGCTGCACGTCGGGCACGTCCCTTACCGCCGGCCGGTCCGGTTGACGCTGGACGACGCCGCCGAGATGCAGACGTCGCTCAACGCACGGCTCGTGAGCCACGGCGGCATCACGCTCGACGCCCCCAACCTGATGGAGGCCGAGCTGCGATGGACCGAGCACCTGTTCGCGCTCGGCTACCGCGACGAGGCCGGCGAGCTCACGCACTACTTCGCCGGCTCCCTGAAGGACGAGAACGGTCCGTTCGTCGTCAACCTCTTCGTCTACCGGACGACCGATCAGCTGCTGGAGCTGCTCCGCCTCTTCCGCGAGCTCAGCGACCAGTACCACTGGGTGAAGATGGCCGAGCCGGCCCACGCACAGCTGCAGGCCATGATCGAAGCGCCGATCCGCGAACGCAGTCGCACCCGTCGGACCGAAGCCGAGAACAGCATCTTCACGCTCGCCTGGTGGCAGCTCCGCGTGCTGGACCTGGCGGCGTGCGTCTCGGCGCGCTCGTGGCCCGGCGACCCGGTCGTCTTCAACCTCGAACTGTCGGACCCGGTCACGCCCTTCCTCGAGGGTGCCCCCGGCAGCTGGACCGGCATCAGCGGTGACTACACGGTGACGATCGGTTCCACGTCGACGATCAACGACGGCCACGACGCCGGCGCGCCGACCGTCTCCTGCGGCGTCGGTGCCTTCTCGCGGCTGTGGTTCGGCATCTGCCCCGCATCGTCGCTCGCGGTCACCGACGACTTCTCGGCGCCCGCCGAGCTCACCGAGGCGCTCGACGACGCCCTCCGGCTCCCGCCCTGCGTGCCGGGCATGTACTTCTGACGCACGAACTTCGGACCTCGGGACCGCCGGCGAGCCCGCAAGGTCGACGAGCGGCCGGTCAGGTCGAGATGTCGATCCCGAACGCGTCGCGGAACGCGGCGATGTAGTCGTCCAGCTCCTCGATCCGACCGAGCGCGACCCACTCCTCGTCGGTCATCGCCGCCCGCCCGGCGGTGATCTCGGGGCCGCCCCAGCTCACCTGGTAGCGGAGCTTCGGATCGTCGGTCTCGATCGCGTGCCGGATCACCTTCGCGACCTCGATCGCATCGGTCGCGTGCAGGTAGCCGGCCGCGTACATCTGCAGCATCCGCTCGTACTGTGGCCCGTACGCGCCGGTCGCGTTCGGCGCATCGGTGTTCTTCCCGAAGATCGACGACTTCGTGATGCCGGGCTCGACGACCGCGACGCGGACCCCGAACGCCGCCAACTCGAGCGCGAGCTGCTCGCTCACGCCCTCCAACGCCCACTTGGCCGCGACGTAGGGCGCCTGCGCGATCGCACCGATGCGGCCGGCGATCGAGGTGATGTTGACGATCGTGCCACTCCCCCGTTCGCGCATCTGCGGGAGCACGGCCTGCGCACACCGCGTCGCGCCACAGAGGTCGACGTTCATCACGTCGAGGAACCGTTCGGACGAGGTCTCCTCGACCGCTCCGTTGCCGCCGACACCGGCATTGTTGACCAGGTGGTCGACGCGCCCGGCGAGCCGGAGGATGCCGGCGAAGCCGTCGGCGACCGACTCGTCGGACGCGATGTCGAGCTCGACCAGCTCGACGCCGACACCGGCTGCCTCGGCGGCGTCGAGCAGCTTGCCCGCACGTGCGGTCGAGCGCACGGTGCCGTATACGGTGTGTCCCGCCTGCGCCAGGTGGATGGCGGTGGCGCGACCGATACCGGAGTTCGCACCGGTCACGACGGAGACGGGGGCAGCAGCAGACATGGCGGCGAGCGTACGACACGGTTCGGTGCGAGTACCCGACCTCCCGGTGCGCCGCGCGCTCGTCGCCGTCGTCGTCGTGCTGGCTGCGATCGTCGGGCTGAGCGCCGGCGGCGACCGCCGGGTTCCCGGCGCGGCGACGGCGTTCGCGGCCGGGGAGGCCACATCGGCGTATCGGCCGGTCGGCCCGCTGCGCCTCGCCGACACGCGTCAGCCGGTTTGCGGCTGCAGCCGGCTCGACGCCAACACGATCTCGATCGACGTCGCCGGTCGGCCGGCCGTTCCCGACGACGCCCTTGCGGCGGCAGTGACCGTCACCGCGCTGTCGACCGCCACCGCGGGCTTCGTCACCGCCTACCCGGGCGGCAGCGAGCTACCGCCGACATCGACGGTCAACACGCGTTGGGACCGGGTCGTCGCGAACTCGGCGATCATCCCGATCGGGCCGGACGGCACCATCGAGGTCTTCTCACTCGTGCCGACCCACATCGTGGTCGACATCACCGGGGTGTTCGTGCCGATGGACCGCGCCCGCGACGGCCGGTTCGTGCCGGTTGCGCCGCGCCGGCTGATCGACACCCGGCTCGGTGGCGGGGCAGCGCTGGCGCCCGGCGCCGACCTGCCCGTGCCGAGACCGCCCGAGGCGGCGAGCGACGCGACGGCGCTGGTCGTCAACGTGACGAGCCTGCTCGAGAGCCGCCCCGGCCATCTCAGCGCACGACCGACGGGGCAGCAACCGGCCACGTCGTCGTTCCTGAACGCCAACGGCACGGGGCAGGCGCTCGCCTCGTCGGTGATCCTGCCGATCTCGCCCGACGGGCTGACGATCCGCACGAGCGGCGGCGGCCACCTCGTCGTCGATCTCGTCGGATGGTTCACCGGCCCGTCGGCGAGCGAGTCGGCGGACGGGTTGTTCGTGCCCCTCGCCCCGACACGCCTGCTCGACACGCGGGAGCAACGGCCGCGCATCTGGCCCGGCGGCACGATCGAGCTCGCCTCGCCGGTCGCCGGCGCGTCGGCGCTCGCCACCAACCTGACCATCACGAACGCCGATCGGCGCGGCCACGTCACGGCGTATCCGGCAGGGACGACGCGCCCGTTCACGTCGGCGATCAACCCGGCGATGCACGATCACACGCTGGCCAACATGGCGATCACGCGCATCAGCGATCGGGGTGCCGCGTACTACGCCCATGCGGGCGTCGACGCCGTCGTCGACCTCACGGGCTACTTCACGGGCGCGCCGGCGACGGCGAGCTCGGGGCCGGCACCGAACCAAGCCGGGCGGTCGCGGGTGCTGCTCGTGGGGGACTCGACCCTCGCGTCGCTCGGCGTCTACACCGACGGGCGGGACGCGCTGCTCGGCTTCGAGCCGATCGTCGACGCGCAGTCGTGCCGCCGGCTGCTGCGACCGTCGTGCCACAGCCGCGTCACGAACCTGACGCCGAACACGGCGGTCGAGGCGATCCTCGGCACGCCGGGGGTGCTCGACATCGTGGTCGTCAAAGCCGGGTACAACGACTGGTTCAGCGACTTCCCCGTCGAGTTCCACGCCGTCGTCGAGGCGTCGCGCATCAAGGGCGCCCACACGATCGTGTGGCTCAGCTACAACGAGGACGTCGCCCGTGAGAACGCCCGTCGCGCCTACCACGAGAACAACGTCGACCTCTACCAACTGGCCCGACTGCCGCAGTACGGCGACGTGCTGCTCGCCGATTGGCTGACCTACAGCCGGCCGCACCCGCAGTGGTTCGACGACGGCACCCACGCCGGCCGGGAAGGGACGTACGCGATCGCCGACTACGTCAGCCGGTGGGTCGCTGCGATCGAGCACAAGCCGTGCCCGCGACCGTGGTGGCCCGGGCAGCCGTCACCGGACCCGTGCCCGAACCCCGATCTGATCGGGGCGCCCACCGACGTCATGGCGCTCTACGGCCGCTGAGGCTCGATCGGCGAACGCAGCCGGACTACCGCTGGTCGGCGCCGCCGAGACCGGCGCGCAACGCTGCGATCCAGTCGTCGGCCTGGCGCCATCGCTCGTCGGCATGGGCACGGGTGTCGTGCTCTTGCTCGTCGGCGCGCGGCCACGAGCCGAAGAACTTGACGGCGCCCTGCTTGGCGTGGAGCGCACGCATCGCGTCGGCGAGCAGGTCGTCGCCGACGTGGCCCTCGGCGAAGAGGATGAAGCAGTAGTCCCCGAGTCCGCCGTGCTTGGTCGGTCGCGAGATCAGGTTCGACAGGTTCAGGCGACGAGCCGCGAACTCCTGCAGGATCGAGATCAGGCTGCCGGGCTCGTCGGCGCGCTGGTAGACGACGAGTGCGGTCCGGTCGTGGCCGGTCGGGGCGGGGACACCGGCGCGGGACACCACGACGAACCGGGTCTGGTTGCCCTGGTGATCCTCGATGTTCTCCGCCAGCACGTCGAGCCCGTACCGCTCGGCGGCGACCCGCGGTGCGATCGCGGCGACGTCGGGAGACGGGTCGTCGCCGACGAGTTGCGCCGCACCGGCGGTCGAGTCCGCGATGTGCAGCTCGGCGCCGGGCAGCTCCTCACGCAGGAACCGGTGGCACTGCGCGGTGGCGACCGGGATCGAGTAGATCTGCTTCACGTCGCCGAGCGCGACACCCGGCCGGGCGGCGAGGCAGAGATGGATGTCGAGCACGACCTCGCGGACGATCAGCAGCTCGTGATCGAAGGCGAGCGCGTCGAGGGTGAAGTTGACCATGCCCTCGATCGAGTTCTCGATGGGCACGAAGCCGAAGTCGACCTCGCCCGCCGACACCGCGTCGAGCACGTCGGGCACCGTTCGGTAGGCGAGCGCCTCCCCGGCGGCGAGATCGGGCTGTGTGCGCAGGGCCTGCTCGGTGAACGTGCCGAACGGCCCGAAGAACGCCACGCGGGGATGGCGGTCCGGCGGCTGGTCGTTCGAGGGCTCGTTCATGGCCGCGAGGTTAGGGGCCGGCGTGGTGCGATCCGCCGTCCCTTCTGCCAGCATGTCGCCGATGGACGAGGCCGCGTTGCGTACGTTGATCGACGGCATCCGGTCCGGCGAGATCTCCGCCGACGACGCCGTCGGACGACTCCGCCGTCTCCCGTTCGCCGATCTCGGCGATGCGATGGTCGACCACCACCGTGCGCTCCGCCAGGGTGTCCCCGAGGCGATCTACGGGCCCGGGAAGTCACCCGAGCAGTGCGTCAGCATCGTCGGTGAGCTCCTCGGGCACGGCAGCGGCCCGGTGCTGCTGACGCGTGCGAGCGACGACCAGCTCAAGGCGGTGCTCGCCGAGCACGGCCCGGCCGAGCACGAGGCGGGTTGCGTGCTCTGGCGCCGTCCCGAGCCCCGCGCCGACCGCCAGGTGCTCGTGGTCACCGCCGGCACGGCCGACGCACCGGTCGCCGACGAGGCGGTGATCACGCTGGCGGCCTACGGGCTCGGGGCCCGACGGCTCGTCGACGTCGGGGTGGCCGGCCTGCACCGCCTGCTCGCCCACGTCGACGAGGTCACGTCGGCCGACGCCGTGGTCGTCGTCGCCGGCATGGAGGGTGCGCTCGCATCGGTGATCGGCGGTCTGGTCGCCGCGCCCGTCGTCGCCGTGCCGACATCGGTCGGCTACGGCTCGGGCCTCGACGGCGTCACCGCGCTGCTGGCGATGCACGCCTCGTGCGCCAGCGGGATCACGGTCGTCGGCATCGACAACGGGTTCGGTGCGGCGAGCGCGATCGCCAGGACGCTGCGCTGATGCACTGCTGGTTCAACTGCTGCGCGGGCGTGGCGGGCGACATGCTGCTCGCGTCGCTGATCGACGCCGGCGCCGACCGGCTCGACGTGATGGATGCCTGGGGCGCGCTCGGTGTCAGCGGCTACGCCGCCACCTGGGAGCGGGTCCAGCGCTGCGGCGTGACCTCGCTGTGGACGAACGTCGCCGTCGACGGCGTCCACGACGATCGCGACGGTCACGACGTCGGGCACCCGCACCGGCCGGCCGCTGAGGTGCTGGCGCTGATCGAGTCGTCGGACCTGTCCGCCCGCGTCAAGGCCGACGCGCTCGCCGTCTACCGGCGCCTCGCCGAGGTCGAAGGAGCGATCCACGGCATCGACCCGGGCGATGTCGAGCTGCACGAGGTCGGTGCGATCGACTCGATCCTCGACGTGGTCGGGGTGTGCGCGGCGCTCGCGTCGCTCGGGGTCGACGAGATCGCGTATTCGCCGATCGCCGTCGGGCACGGGACCGTCGACACCACCCACGGCCGGTTGCCGAACCCGGTGCCGGCGGTGAGCAGGCTGCTGGCCGAGTCCGGAGCGCGCACGGTGGGCGTCGACACCACGATGGAGCTCGCCACGCCGACCGGGGTCGCGGTGCTGACGGTGTTGGGCACGTGCTCGCCGATGCCGCCGATGACCGTCCGATCGACCGGGTTCGGCGCCGGCACCGCGGATCCGCCCGGGCGGCCGAACGTCGTGCAGGCGATCGTCGGGGACACCGAGACCGGCAGCGCCGCCGACGGGCGCCCCTGCCACCTGCTCGAGGCGAACGTCGACGACGTGACCGGCGAGGTGATCGCCCACACCATCGCGCTCCTGCTCGCAGCCGGCGCTCACGACGCGTGGGCGACGCCGATCGTCATGAAGAAGGGCCGTCCCGCCCACACGGTGCATGCGCTGTGCGACGACGCCGCGTTCGTCGCCGTGCGGACGGTGCTCGTCCGCGAGACCGGCACGCTCGGCGTGCGAGCCGCACCGGTGCAACGCTGGCCGCAGCAGCGCGACGCCGCGACCGTGCACCTCGACGGCCACCCGATCGGGGTCAAGCTCGGCGCGACCAGGGTCAAGGTCGAACACGACGACGCTCTCTCGGCCGCCACCGCGCTCGGCAGGCCACTACGCGACGTGATCGCCGAGGCCGAACACCTCGGCCGCGCCTTGCGCGGACAGCCCTGACGGCGCACCGACGGTTGCGTCGGCGGGCCGCGCAGGGTCGGGTCAGCCGAGCTCGAGGCTGCTGGTGATCAGGCTCAGGATGGCATCGGCGCCCAGCCCACCGCTCCACCGCGCGGCGACGGTGCCGTCGGCGTCGAGGAGAGCCACGAACGGGAAGCCCGTCACGCCGAACGCGTTGGCGGCGACGAGCGTGTTCGCGTCGAAGTCGACGCCGTCGGCCATCACGGGGAACTGCCAGTCACGCCGGTCGAGCCACTCGCTCGGCGGGAAGTTGGGTCGATCCGGCGCGACCGAGGTGCTGATGCCGACGACGTTCAACGACGCCGGCAGGCGACCGTCGTCGCGCAGTCCGTTGATGACGGGGATCTCGTCGTTGCAGTGGGGGCACCAGTGGGCGAGGAAGACGACCATCGTCGGACCGGCTGCGACCGCGTCGATGCGGACCGTGCGCCCGTCGAAGTCCTCACCGACCAGCACCGGCGCCGGGGCGCCGCGGGCGGGGTCGGCGCCGCCGTCGGGGAGCGGCGGCAACGGGTCACCGATGACGTCGACCGGGCCGATCGACCCGATCAACGAGTCCGGGAGATCGGGCGGCACCGTCGACCGCGGACCGTCGGAGGGACTGTTGAGCGAGGTGTCGCCGTCGCCGTCGGTGGCGCTGTCGGCGTCGTCGTTCGCGGCGGGTGACCGGGCCGAGAGATCTTCCACGGGCTCGTCGTCCCCGCACGCAGCGATGGCGAGCGTGGCGGCGATGGCGAGTGCGGCGATGCGACGGTGGTTCACGATGACTCCTTGGACGCCGGGAACGGGACGAGGTTGACCACCAGGATGGCGACGAATCCTGCGAGTGCCATGAACGCGAGCGTGACGAAGCCGAACTCCTCGAACCACACGTCGGCGCATGCCGGCCCGAACAGACCGCACGACTCGGTGTCCCGGAGCACGCCGCGCTCGATGAGGTAGTGGTACCCCGAGATGCCCGCACCGACGAGGGCCATCGGCGCGACGTAGAACCTGGCGTTACCGTCGCGACGGATCAGGGCCACGACGGCGACCACCGCGATCGGGTACATGGCGATGCGCTGGTACCAGCAGAGGCGGCACGGCACGTAGTCGGCGACCTCGGAGAAGTAGAGGCTGCCGAGCGTGGAGACGCCGGCGACGGCCAGCGTGAGCTCGGCGCGCCAGGCGACGACTCGGCCCCCGAGCCGCGCCGCGATCGGGAGGCGGGGAGCGAGCACCCTGGCCGCGACGATCAGAACGGCACCGGCACCCGCCACGAGCGCCAGGACCGAGGTCGCCGTCTCGAGGAACGCGGTCAACCCGTCCACGCGTCCAGTATGGGGGCGGGTGACACGCCGAGTGCGTTCGCGACCCCAGAATGTGACGATGGTCCCGGGTCGGCATCGACCTCGGACACGGTCGCTGGTGGTCGCTCTCGGAGCACCGATCACCACGGTGCGCGCACGAGGTCGGCGATGAACGCTGCAATCGACCCCGAGTCGGCGGATAGTGTTGCCGGTATGCAGGAATTTTCCTCGATCAGTGTGTCGTCGTACGAGGCCGGTTCGCTGGCCGACCG
>NZ_JASJCS010000083.1 GCF_030065885.1 Ilumatobacter sp.
CCCACCCACCCGGCGGCTCGTCACCCTCGCTGCGCGTCTGCCCGCGAACGGGCCGACGCCGACCGAACCGATCAAACCACGACACGCTCAGCGATCGACGCCCACCCACCCGGCGGCTTATCACCTTCGCTGCGCGTCTGCCCGCGAACGGGCCGACGCCGACCGAACCGATCAGACCACGACACGCTCAGCGATCGACGCCCACCCACCCGGCGGCTTGTCACCTTCGCTGCGCGTCTGCCCGCGGCGCCGGGCGATGACGTCGCGGGCATAGGACACGATGACCGCGTCGTCGACGCGGTCGCACAGCTCGTCGAGCGAGGCCATGCGCATCTCGAGGTCGTGATCCTCGGCCACGCCGAGTCCGGCCACTGCGGCGACCATCCGGTCCCAGTAGCTGATCTCACTCATCGCCTCGACGGCCAGTGCGTCGGCCAGCGCCGTCTCGGCGTCCCCCGTCAGCGCCGACGCCGTCGCCCGCGCCGCGAGGGCGAACGGCGACGCCTCGACGTCGACGTCGAGCAGCGTGGTGAGGGCGCCCTCGGGATCACCGTCGAGCATGCGCCCGAACGCCAGCACGACGCGCCCCTCGTCGATGTTGGCCCCGGTGGTGTCGATGCGGTCGATCGCACTCCGCGCCAGTTCGGCCGCCCGCGCACCCTGACCGAGGTGCATCGCCGTGCCGGCCGCAGCCATCGAGGCGTACGCCAGCTCGCCGAACGAGTCCGACAGCACCAAGACCTCCTCGACCGAGCGCTCGGCGTCGTTGAACCTGCCGAGTGCGACGTAGGTCCGGTTGAGCGTCCCCAACGACTGCAACATGCCGAACTGATCGTCGACCTCACGGAACCCGGCGAGCGCGCGCTCGGCCAGCGATCGTGCGGACTCGGGGTCGCCCGACCACAGGCGGATGCTCGCTCGCAGGTTGAGCATCATCGACGCGCCCCACTCGTCGCCCCACTGACGGGCCTCGGCGAGCGCCTCGGCGGCCAGGCGCTCGGCTTCGTCGTTGTTGCGACCGAAGTGGTGGACGTACGCGAGCAGACCTTTCGTCCACGCCTTGCCGGATCGGTCGCCGAGCGTCTCGAACGTCTCGATCGAGTGCTCGAGGCGCCGCTTCGACTCGTCGTGGTCACCGGAGAGGAAGGAGATCCAGGCCGTGTGCTGCTGGACCCATGCGCCGCCTCGTTCATCGCCGGTCTCGTCGAACAGCTGCGTCGCCTCCTGGAGGAACACCTCGGCGTCGGAGAGCGACCCGCCGAAGATCTCGGTGAAGCCCCTGACCCGCAACGCCTCTGCGAGGTGCGGGCGGTCGCCGAGCTCACGGAAGACGTCGACGGCGCGGGCGAGCTCTCGCCGAGATGCGACGAGATCGCCGTCGAGCTGCTCGACCATGCCCCGGAAGCGGTACATCTCGCCCTCGGCCACCCGATCGTCGGCAAGGGCGACGAGCGGCTCGAGCTCGGCGAGGGTGGCCCGGGCGCGCCGCGTGTCGCGCAGCTCGACCAGGCCCTCGACGAGCAGCAGCGCGAGCTCTCGACGCACACCGGGCGCGACATCGGGGAGGCCGAGCGCCCGCTCGACGAGCAACGTCCCGCGCCGGTGGGCACCCTGGTGATACCAGCGGCGCGCCGACTCGCCGAGCAGGTCGGCGGCACGTGCGGCCATGTCTTCCGGCACGAACGGGACCGGGCCGATCTCGGCGCGGAGCTCGGCCGCGGTGGCGCTGTGATGTGCCCGGAGGTCGATCAGACCGTCGGCGTTCTCTGCGAGGAACATGGCGACCCCGGCGTGGCGTTGCGCCCGGGCCTGCTTGGTGAGGGTCCGGTAGGCGACCTCTCGAACGACGTCGCTGCGGAAACGCCACCGCGAGTCCTCGCGCACGAGCAGGCCGCGCGATTCGAGCACGTCGACGTCGGCGGCGTCGAACGACTGCCCGACGGCGGCGGCGAAGTCGCGCAGGGCAGTCACCGGCCCGACGTTGCCGAGGATCGCGGCATTGTCGAGGATCGCCCGCTGGGACGGAGTGAGCTCGTCGAGGCGTGCCGCGATGAGTGCCCGCATCGACCCGGGCAGCTCGCCGTCGAGATCGGGCGTCGTGGCAGCCATCCGCGCCAGCTCGATCAGGAACAGCGGGTTGCCGCCGCTGCGATGGGAGATGTCGTCGACCACACCCGGCGCGAGCTCGCGCTGCGACGCGGCGGCGACCAGCTCGGCTGCCTCGTCGTCGGGAAGGGGTTCGAGCGACAGGTGCAACGTCACCGCCGGATCGACCGGTGGTGGCCATTCGAGCGCCCCGTCCTCGTCGGGCCGATAGGTCACGGCGATGAGCAGCGGCAGGTCGCCCAACTGACGAGCAGCGGCCTCGAGCAGCTCGAGCAGCAACGGTGCAGCCCATTGCACGTCGTCGATCCAGATGATCACCGGATCGCGCCGCATCCGCGCCCGGAGCACGGTCTGGATGCCGCCGAACACCGCGTCGCGGGTCGCCGCCGGCGACAACTCGTCGAGCGCCGACGGGTGACCGAGCAGGTGCAGCGTCAGCTCGACGATGCGGTCGAACGTCGAGGTGCCGGGCTCGAGCTCCTCGAAGGGCGCCAACCGCCTGACGACGCGGTCGCGTGCCTCCTCCGGCGGGAACGTACGGTCGAGACCGAGGCGCGACAGCAACGAGCCTGCGACCGGCCACCAGAGGTTGGACTCGCCGTACGGGGCGCAGGCGCCTTCGAGCAACAGCGCGCCGGGACGCTCCTCGATCAACGCGCTGACCGTCTCGTGCACGAGCCGCGACTTGCCGATGCCGGCCTCGCCGGCGATCGCGACGACGGCGCCGCGGCCCGACCGCACGATCGAGGTCACCGCATGCAGCATCTCCCGTTCGGTGCCGCGACCGACGAACGGCACATCGGACTGCCAGCGCCGCGCCGTCATGGCCGTGTCGACCGCGACCGCCTGCCAGACCTCGGTGTCGGACATGCGCCCGCGGAGCTGCGTTCGGTCGTAGCCGACGAACCGGACCACCGGCGAGCACAGCTGACGCGTCGCGTCACCGACGAGCACAGCGCCCGCCGGCGCCAACTCCTGCAGGCGCGATGCGGTGTTCACGACGTCGCCCATCGCGGTGTAGTCGGTCCCCGCGAGCGTGCCGACGAGCACCTCACCGGTGTTGATGCCGACCCGCATCCGGACCTCGTCTGCCGGATGGGTGTCGCGGAACGACCGCAGGGTCGATTGCATCGCCATCGCCGACCGCACGGCGCGGTCGGCGTCGTCCTCGTGGGCGACCGGCGCGCCGAACAAGGCGATGATCGCGTCGCCGAGCACCTTGTCGACGGCTCCGCCGTGCTCCTCGACGTCGGCGACCAGCAGCTCGAACAGCTCATCGACGAGCCGCTTCACCTGCTCGGGATCGCGGTGTTCGCTGAGCGAGGTGAAGCCGACGAGGTCGGCGAACAACACGGTGACCACGCGTCGCTCCTCGTCACCGAGCGTCTCGGCGAGCGGCGTGGCGGGCTCGCCGCACGCCGGACAGAAGCGTGCTCCCTCCGGGAGCGGCTGAGAGCAGGAGGAACACCCGACCAAGGGCCCCGATCGTATCCGTCGCCCCGTTCGCCGTCGCTCGGAGTTCCGGGCGGGCGTCACCTGTCACACGGCGCCCCCACGGGATCATCCGTTCGGCGGATGCGGGACTCCCGCGATTCGCCTAGACCTAGAGGTCATGATGAACACCGCTCCCCCGAACGTCGACGCCGCAGCGGGCTCGATCGACGCCCGCAAGACCTACGGTGAGGGCGACGCGGCAGTGCACGCCCTCGACGGCGTGTCGGTCTCGTTCGAGCCCGGGCGATTCACCGCGATCATGGGGCCATCGGGCAGCGGCAAGTCGACGCTCCTCCACTGCCTCGCCGGGCTCGACTCGCTGACCGGCGGATCGGTCTTCATCGGCGACACGCAGCTGGCCGAGCTGAACGACCGGCAACTGACCGAGCTGCGGCGGCGACAGGTCGGCTTCGTGTTCCAGGCGTTCAACCTGATCCCCACGCTCACCGCGCACGAGAACATCACGCTGCCGTTGATGCTCGGCGGCGAGTCGGGCGACGCCGACTGGATCGACCGCGTGATCGGCACCGTCGGGCTCGCCGATCGCCTGAAGCACCGACCCAACGAGCTGTCCGGCGGTCAGCAGCAGCGTGTCGCCGTCGCCCGTGCGCTCGCGAGCCGCCCGACGATCATCTTCGCCGACGAGCCGACCGGCAACCTCGACTCGAACTCGGGCGCCGAGATCCTGCAGTTCATGCGCGACGCCGTCGACGAGTTCCAGCAGACCATCGTGATGGTCACCCACGACCACAACGCCGCTGCGTACGCGGACCGGATCGTGTTCCTCGCCGACGGCCAGATCGTCGACGACATGGCCGCCCCGAGCGCCGACGCGATCCTCGACCGCATCAAGCAGCTGGGCCACTGACGTGCCCGTCGCCACCCTCACCCGACGGTCGCTGCGCGCTCGGCTCGGCCGCAGCATCTTCATCGGGCTCGCGATCATGCTCGGCGTCGCGTTCGTGTCGGGTTCGTTCGTCCTCGCCGACAGCCTGAAGGCGACGTTCGACAACCTCTTCACCTCGTTGAACGAGGACATCGACCTCGAGGTCCGCCGCACCCTGACGGTCGACGTCACCGACGCGGAGCGCGACCCCGTGCCCGCATCGCTGGTCGACGACGTCCTCGCCGTCGACGGCGTCGACCGCGTCGAGGGGGTCCTCCAGCGGTACGCCCAGTTGCTCGAACCCGACGGCGAACCGGTCTCCACGCAGGGCGCGCCGGCGTTCGGCATCTCCTGGGCCGGCGAGGAGGGCAGCGTCGCCGGCGTCGTGCTCAAGGACGGACGCTCGCCGAGCGGCGACGGCGAGGTCGTCATCGACAAGGCGACGGCCGATCGCGTCGGCTTCGAGGTCGGCGATCCGATCACGATCGTGTTCGACAGCGGCCAGCGCTCGTTCGAGATCGTCGGGCTGGTGGGCCTCGGCAACGCCGACGGGTTCGGCGGCGCGACGATCTCGTTGTTCGACCCGCCGACGGCCGCCGACGTCTTCGAGGCGCCCGATCAGTTCGACGTGATCGACCTGCAGGTCGCGGAAGGCGCCGACGTGGCCGACGTCCAGTCGCGCATCGAGGCGATCCTGCCCGAGCGGACCGAGGTCGTGACCGGTGAGCAGGTCGCCGAGGAGACCGCCGACTCGATCAACGACATCATCGACGTGTTCGGCACCGGCCTGCTCGTCTTCGCGTTCGTCACCGCCTTCGTGAGCGCGTTCATCATCAACAACGTCTTCGGGATCACGATCGGCCAGCGCCTCCGGGAGCTCGCACTGCTCCGAGCGGTCGGGGCCAACTCGCAGCAGGTGAGCCGGCTGATCGTCGCTGAGGCGCTCGTCGTCTCCGTCACGGCGACGGTCATCGGCATCTTCGGTGGGCTGCTCGTCGCCCAAGGGCTCATCGCGCTGTTCGATGCTGCCGGGGCCGGGTTCCCCGAGACGCCGCTCAAGATGCTCCCGCGCACGGTCGTCATCGCGTCGTTCGTCGGCATCGGCATCACGCTGCTCTCCGTGCTGGTCCCGGCCCGGCGCGCGTCGCGGATCCCGCCGGTGGCGGCCATGCACCCCGAGGTCGGGTTCAGCGCGATCAGCGCCAACCGCCGCCTCGTGGTCGGCTCGGTCGTGACCGCGGTCGGCACGGTCATGTTCCTGGTCGGCATGTTCGTCAACCCGGGAGGGTCGCTCGGGCTGATCGTGCTCGGCGGCGGGGGTGCGCTGGCCGTGTTCCTCGGGATCAGCAGCGTCTCGGCCACCGTGGCGAAGCCGGTGAGCGGCTTCCTCGGCGCGCCGATCCGCTGGCGGTTCGGGGTGCCCGGCAAGCTGGCCGTCGACAACGCACAGCGGGCGCCGCGCCGTACCGCCCGCACCGCGTCGGCACTGATGATCGGCGTCTCGCTCGTCAGCGCCGCAGCGGTGTTCGCGTCCTCGCTGCGCGACACGTTCGGCCGGATCCTCGACCAGGCGGTCACGGCGGATTACATCGTCACCGACGAGTCGTTCCTCGGCCTGCCGACCGGCGTCGAGGAGAGCCTCGACGAGCTCGCCGAGCTGTCGGCGGTGTCGCCGTTCAGGTTCGTGTTCGGCACCGTGGCCGGCGACGAGGAGCAGATCACCGCCGTCGACCCGATCGCGTTCCCGCAGCTCGCCGACCTCGACGTGGCCGAGGGTGGCTTCGACGGGCTCGTCGCCGGCGACGGCGTCATGCTGCTCGACGACCAGGCCGAGGAGCTCGGCGTCGGCGTCGGCGACACGATCGAGGTCACCTACCAGAACGAGAGGCAGGGGACGCTGACCGTGTCGGGCATCTTCGCCGATTCGTCGCTCGGCGCGAGCTGGTACATCTCGATCGCCACGCTCGAATCGGTCAGCGACCAGACCCCGCGCGACCAGTTCGTGCTGGCGCGTCTCGCCGAGGGGGTCGACCCCGACATCGCGCGGCCTGTGATCGGCGCCGCGGTCGAGGCGTTCCCGCAGGCCGAGGTGCGCACCAACGCCGAGTTCCGTGCCGAGCAGGAGGGCCAGATCAACCAGCTCCTCGCGGTCATCACCGGGCTGCTCAGCATGGCGATGAGCATCGCCGTGATCGGCATCGCGATCACCCTGGCGCTCTCGGTGTTCGAGCGGACGCGCGAGATCGGTCTGCTGCGCGCGGTCGGGATGACCCGTCGCCAGCTCCGCCGCGCCGTGCGGTGGGAGGCGGTGATCGTCTCCGTCTTCGGCGCGATCGTCGGCGTCGTCGTGGGGCTGTGCCTCGGGATCGCGCTCTCGTACGCGGTGCCGAACAACATCATCGACGGCATCACGTTCCCGATCTCGACGATCGTGACCATCCTCTTCGGCGCGATCCTCGCCGGTCTCGCGGCTGCCTGGTGGCCGGCTCGCAAGGCCTCGCGGATGAACGTGCTCGAGGCGATCGTCACCGAGTGAACCCGACGGTCGGCGGCGCGCCAGAATGGCGCGGTGGCGCTCGACCCCCGCGACCTCGACGACGACGCGACCGGCTTCCTCCGCGAGCGGCACCTCGCGACGCTCGTCACGTTGCGCGACGACGGCTCGCCGCACGCCGTTCCAGTGGGGTTCGGCTACGACGCAGCGTCGCGCGTGGTCCGGATCATCACGTTCGCCGGTTCGCAGAAGGCGGCCAACGCGGGTCGCGGCGGCCGAGCGGCCGTCTCCCAGGTCGACGGTGGCCGGTGGTTGACGCTCGAGGGGGATGTGCGGCTCGTGACCGACGACGATGGTGTGGCGCGGGCCGTCGCCGCCTACACCGAGCGCTATCAAGCGCCGCGCGAGCGCGACGACAGGGTGGCGATCGAGATCGCCGTCGACCGCGTGCTCGGCCGCGCCTGAGCGGACGAGCAACGAGCCCAGGAGGCCACTCGGCCGCGTCCCGGCGGACGGTCGTCCCGCGCGGCATCGGCGCACCGCCGGTGCGTGGCGGCGCCCGGTCATCGACAAGAGTCGTGGTGATGGCTGCCACCGCCGGCTACTCCGGGACACCGTTGCCCAAGAAGTTGGGCATCGGCGCGGGTTCGCTCTTCGCCACGAAGCACGCCCCGGCGGACTTCGCGACGACGCTCGGCGCACTCCCGCCTGAGGCGGAGTGGCGCCGGCAGGTGCGACCCGGCCTCGACGTCGTCGTCGCGTTCTACACCCGTCGCGCTGCCATGGTTCGAGAGTGGCCGAAGCTCACCGCCGCCGTCGCGCCGAACGGCACCGTGTGGATCGCGTGGCCGAAGCGCGCGAGCAAGGTCCCGACCGACATCACCGAGGACGTGCTGCGAGACGAGCTCCTGCCGACGGGATGGGTCGACAACAAGGTGTGCGCGATCGACGAGACCTGGAGCGGCCTCCGGTTCGCGCTCCGCCGCGAGCTCCGCTGAGCCGTCAGCCCGCGTCGCGGGCTCGCCACGGGAGCTCGTTGAGGTACTTCGCCGCTGCCGGGTGGGGATCCATCTCGCGCACCTCGGTCGGCTGACGGCGGTCGAGGCGGACCTGGCAGCCGGGGCACCAGTAGAGCATCCGCCCGTCGCGGCCCACCGACTGTGACTCGATGGTGTCGTGGCAGCGGATGCACGCCTGCCCCCGCCGCCCGTACACGGCGAGCCCGTCCTTGGTGTGCCTGGTGGTCGATCGGCGGACCCGACCGCTGTTGGCGCGCACCATCTTGGCGGCGGTGTTGACGATCAGGACCGCATCATGGTGCGTGAGGTCCGCGATGTGGGTCCAGGGGCTCAGCTCGGCGGCCCAGAGGGCCTCGCAGCGGTAGACGTTGCCGACCCCTTGCATGACGTGATGGTCGACCATGGCATCGCGCAGCCGCGCCTCGGGGTCGGGGTAGGCGAGCAGCAGGTCGACGGCCTCGCGGAGATCGACCGACGACGAGCACAGGTCGGGCCCGAGCCGACCGAGGCCGGGATGGCGCCGGCGATCGGGCTGCCGGTACGTCTCGACCGTCGGAGCGTCGAAGCAGACGGCCACGAAGTCGTCGGTCTGGATCGAGGCCCGCAGCTTCTCCCACGAACGTCGCCACGGCGCACCCTGCCGGTAGACGTGCCACGCGCTCCTCCCCCGCAGGTGCGTGTCGAGCACCAGACCGTCGTCCCACATCACCTCCAGGTGCTTGCCGTATGTCTCGACGACCTCGACCATCCGGCCGGCCTGCGGGACCGGGCCGATCAGTCGCGGGGCGTCGAAACGGACCATCGGACGGCCGATGAGCGCGGTGCGCATCGCACTGGCGGTCTTCGCGAGGTCCCCGGGCGGCATTGCCGCGTCATCGTAGGTTCGCACCGTCGACGGCCGGTGGATGCTCCACCCGCATCGGCCGCACGCGATGCGGCGTCAGGGCAACTGCCCGACGTGCGCGAGAGCCAGGCGGAGCAGACGGTCCTGGCCGCCCGTCATCTGCCCGATGACGGTCGGGCTGACCACTTCGTCGGGCGTGAACCACGCGAGGTCGAGCGCCTGCTGCGTCGGCTCGCACTCGCCGTCGACGGGCACGATGTAGACGAGGCTGACCGAGTGCTGGCGGGGGTCGTGGTAGCCGCTGAGGTCGGGATTCGGGAAGTACTCGGCCACGGTGAACGGAGCCGGCTCGACCGGGATGCGCGGGAGCGCCAGCGGCCCGAGGTCCTTCTCGCAGTTGCGCAGCAGCGCGTCTCGCACCCGCTCGCCGTGCTTCACCCTCCCGCTCACGATCAGCCGGCTGATCGTGCCGTCCGCCGCCTGCCGCAAGAGCAGGCCGATCTCGGTCACGTTCCCGAGGCTGTCGACACGAACCGGCACGGCTTCGACGTACACGATCGGCATCTGGGCCCGCACCTGCTCGAGGTCGTCGGGGGACAACCAGGTGTTGTCGGTGTCGGTGTCGATCGGGCTCACGGTGCGCCATCATCCCAGATCGCCCGGCCAAGTCCCAGCTTCGCGCCGTTGCGGCGCGCTGGCGAGGCGTCCGGCGGCCGTCTCGGTGAACGGCAGGTGAACATCCGGTCACGGTGCGTACGAGATGACCGATGACCCTTGATTCTCGGCGTCGGCACCGGCACGGTGAGGCGGAAGGGGGCTGACATGGCCAGCGACGACATCGTCCCGACCGAGGGCAACGGACCGACACCCGACGAAGCGCACGGCCTCCTCCTGCGGGGGATCACCAACCGGCTGAGCGACGAGTTCTCGGCGCTGTTGACGCGCGACACGCTCGAGCACTACGTCCACGACTCGTATCGCGAGCTGAGCTCGAAAGCGAAGATCCTGACGCACATCCCCGCGTTCGTCGAGCGGTTCGCTCGGCAACGCCTCAGGGCCCTCGCCAAGAACACCGGCGTCGTCGAGGGGCACCCACCGGAAGTGCTGTTCGTCTGCGAACGCAACGACGCTGCGTCTCAGATGGCTGCGGCTCTGTTCACGGCCGCAGCCGGCGAGCGAGCATCCGCACACTCTGCCGGTGCGGCCCCGAGCGCCGAGCTGGTCGACCACGCCGTTCATGCGCTGCACGAGATCGGCATCGACATCCTCGGGGAGTTCCCCAAGCCTGTCTCGCCCGAGATCGAGCAAGCGGCCGACGTGATCGTCACGCTCGACGCCCACGACGACGTGCCGATCGTCGACGGCAAGCACTACGTCGCGTGGCGACTGCCCGACCGCCACGACGACGGGATCGACGGCTACCGGGCACTGCGCGACGAGCTCGAGACCAAGGTGGCCGACCTGATCGCCGAGGTCGTCCCGCCGGCTCCCCCACCGACCCACGTCGCATTCGACGCCGACCTCGCCGAGCTCGAGTCGCTCCTCGGCGAGATGGCCGAGGCGGTCGTGGCGCTCGCCCAGCAGCTCTGGCCGGCGGTGGATTCGGGCGATCCGGGCCGCCTCGCCGAGATCGCCGACGGTGACGAGCCCATCGACACGCTCGACGAACGGATCGAGACGATGACCATGCACGTCATCGCCCGCCGGCAACCGGTCGCCTCCGATCTCCGGACGATCCTCGCGGTCAACGACGCTGCGCTGCACCTCGAACGGATCGCGGACGCGGTGGTCGACGTGGCCTCGATCGCCGACGAGGAGAACCTCGCCGCCGGAGTCCCCATCCTCCCGGCGATGATCGACCAGATGATCGCGATGACCCGTGAGGCCCATGCCTCGCTGGCGGATCGAGATGCCGACCGGGCACATGGCGTCGAGCTGGCCGAAGCGAGCATGAACGACTGGCACGATCGGCTGCTCGCCATGCTGCTGGACAGCGGTGCGACGCTCGATCGTCGCACGGTGCTGGCCCTCGACCGCACCTCGCGCCTGCTCAAGCGCGCCGGCCACCACGCCGTCGACGTGGCCGAGCAGGCGGTGTTCATCGTCACGGGCGAGCACGTCGAGTTCGGCCGGAGCGCGCGCCCCACCGGGCTCCGTCGGTGACGGCTCGTGTCGCTGTCGCTAGATCCATCCCGGCGAACGGGAGACGAGATCCGGAGAGTCGGCGCCGAGCGCCTGGAGATGGCGGTCGCCGGGCTGCGCGATCTCTCCGGCCGCACCCCCGAGCAGATCGAGTCGGCGGTCCACGAGACGCGCAAGCGCTGCAAGGAGCTGCGAGCGCTCGCCCGCCTCTCCCGCGAGCCGCTCGGTGACGAGTTCGGACCGTTCGACGATCTGGTCCGGGCCGCAGCCGGCGAGCTGTCGTCGATCCGCGACGCCCACGCGGTGTTGGCCACGTTGGACGAGTTGGCGGCCGCCCAGGGCCGGGGTGCCGACCTCGTGCAGGTCCGCGCCGGTCAGGCCAGGCTCGCCGACGAGGCCACCGGGGCTCTGCGAGGTGGCGACCACCGGCTGACCCGTGCGACCGCGGCGCTGCTCGAAGCCCGCGACCGGCTCGACGAGTGGGCGTTCGACGACGACGACTGGCTCGCCGGCGCCATCGGCGGGACGTACCGGCGCTGCCGGCGAGCCCACCGTCGAGCCGTCCGGCGCCCCACCGACGAGCGCGTGCACCGGTGGCGGACCGCCGTCAAGCGCCTGTGGTACCAGGTGCGCGTCGTCGAAGCTGCGGCCCCGAGCGTGCTCACGCCGCTCGTCGCCAACCTCGACGCGCTCGGCGAGGCGCTGGGCGACGACCACGACCTCGCGGTGCTCGTCGAGCGACTCGAGGAGGACCCCGAGCGATTCGGCGGCGCCGAGGCAGCCGGCACCGCAGAGCTCATCGCCCGCGAGCAGCAGCGCGAGCTGCGCCGCGGAGCGTTCCGACTCGGGGCCAGCCTCTTCGCCGAGACAGCACCGGCGTTCGCAGCGAGGATCGGGACGTACTGGCGCCGGGCCAAGCGCCTCGGGCCCGAGCTCCCGACCGGTGGCATCGCCGAACTGGTCGCCGACGAACGCGAGCGCACACGGGATCGCTCACCGGTCGAGCGGGAGCGCAAGTTCGTCGTCGATCGACTGCCGCCGTTGCCCGGCGGCGGCACGAGCTTCCGCCAGGGCTACCTGGCGATCGACGGCACCGTCTCGGTCCGGGTACGCCACGCGGCCCACGAAGGTCGCACGATGACCGTCAAGGCAGGACACGGCGCGGTGCGCACCGAGCTGGAATGGGCGCTGACGCCCGAGCAGTTCGAAGCCGCCTGGCCCCACACCGACGGGCGGCGGATCGACAAGACGCGACACCGGCTGCCGTTGCCGGATGGCAGCGTCGAGGTCGACGTCTTCCACGGCGAGCTCGACGGTCTCGTCGTCGCCGAGGTCGAGTTCGACACCGAGGAGGCACTCGACGCGTTCCGGCCACCCGACTGGTTCGGCAGGGAGGTCACCGACGACCCCGCCTACACCAACGCCGTCCTCGCCACCCAGGGCGCGCCGGCGCCACCCGGCTGACGCCGCTCATCCTTCGATCCAGTCCGGCGACGTCACGCTCCCGGCGGCGTCGATGTGATACGGCGACGAGCGGAGCTTGGCGACGACACCGTGGTCCTGTTCCAGCGCAGCGCCGAGCGACATCACCGGCGACGTCCGCCAGCCGGGGCCGTCGAGCCGCAGGTCGTCGAGCCGGCGGCGACGGAGCTCCCACGGTTGCCCGGTGATCGGCCGCCCCTCGACCCACAGCAGGTCGAACGCCATGAACACGACCGGCGCCGCCCGCGAGGCGTTGCGCGCGCCGCTGTCGCTGGTGATGCGGAGGCGGCGACCGAGACCCCGGCGATCATGGAGCACCCGACCGGATACGACGCCGACCGGCACGATCACGCCGTCGAGGATCACCTCGAGGTGGCCGATCGCACGTGCGATGCGCCGGACCTCCGGAAACCGCACCGATACGTCGTCGCCGCTCCCGTCGACGATGAGCACCCGACCGGTGTCGTTGGTGACGGTGGCCCGGATGCCGTGCCAGCGCGGCTCGAACGCCCACTCGTCGCCGTCCGGCGGCGCGCCCTCGGTCGCCCGCATCGGACGGATGCCGATCGGCACGGCGCGCCGATCCGGGTCGGCCGGGTCGTCCATGCGGTGGATCAACCAGTCGCGGGTGCCGCGCATGGAGAACAGCGCGTACTTGCCGCTGACCCTGCTGCCGTCGAGCGTGACGACGACCTTCTCGGGCTCCATCTCGTGCGCCTCGAACGTTCCCGAGTCCCAGTTCGTCATCCGCCCGGCTCCGTAGCCCGCGTCGGCGGCGTCGCCCTCGTAGTCGAGGAACTCGAGCGAGTGGTCCTCGGTGGCGACGGCGAGCCGATTCTCCTTCGGGTTCCACGGCACGCCGCGTGGGAGCGCCCATGACCGCAGGACGCCGTCGTGCTCGAGGCGGAGATCCCAGTGCAGGCGCGTCGCGTCGTGCTGTTGGATCACGAAGCGCCGGACGTCGACCACCCCCGCAGTCTGACGTACCGACCGACGTGTGCGCCTCAGAGCCCGTCGAACGCAGGCGGATAGACGACGGTGCCCCGGAGGGCATGGGGTACTCCCGGCGCGGGAGCGTCGCCGAGCCAGAGCACCTGTCCGGCCTCGCTCGGCGCCCAGTCGGGGAGCGGGAGCGTGATCCCGTACGGGGCGGCGTGCTCGAAGCCGAACCGCGCGTAGTAGCGATGGTCGCCTTCGACCACGATGAGCGGCTCGTCTCGCCGCGCCGTTCGATCGGCGACGACGCGAACGAGGGCGCTGCCGATGCCACGCCGCTGGTGAGCGGGATCGACCGCGAGCGGGCTCAGCATCACGATCGGGACGTCGCCGTCGTCACGCCGTAGCAGGGCGCTGCTGACCATGACATGCCCGCTGACGTCGTGGTCGCACACGGCGACCAGCTCCAGTTCGGGGATGTACTCGCTGGACGCCCGGATCCGCTCGGCGAGGTCGGCTTCGACCACCGAGCCGAACGCGCGCTCGACCACCCGGCGCACATCGGGATGATCGCTCGGGCGGACGGGACGGATGCTCGGCAGCTCGGACACCCCCCGAGCGTCGCACCTTCACCTGCCGGCTCCACGCTCGTTATCTGCCCGTGAGCTCGATCGTCGCTGCGAAGATCGCGAACGCGGCGGTGATCGCGGCCACCGCCGCGAGTCGGAGGCGTCGGCCCACCCCGGTAGAAGGTCGTGGGTGTGCGTGCGGCTCCTCGGCTCGAACGAACGTCGCGATCTCACAACCCACGCCGGCAATGATGGTCGGTCGGTGATCGACCTGCCCGTCGCCGACCGGACAGCGCAGCGTCGGTAGCGTCGGCGTTGATGGATCTCGGCGCGATGACCTGGACCGACCTCGACGCGCCGATCGTCGTCGTGCCCGTCGGCTCGTGCGAGCAACACGGTCCGCATCTGCCGCTCGACACCGACACCACGATCGCGACAGCGCTCGCCGACGACCTCGCCGCGCGGCGCCGGGACTGCGTCATCGCTCCGGCGATCGCCGTGTCCGCCAGCGGGGAGCACCGGGGGTTCCCGGGGACCCTGTCGATCGGCACCGACGTGATGGCCGACGTCGTCGTCGAGCTCGCCCGATCCGCCGACTGGGCGACCGGCGTCGTGTTCGTGAACGGCCACGGCGGCAACGTGGCCGCGATGGAGGCCGCCGCGCGGGTGTTCGAGCACGAGCGGCGCGAGGTGCTGATCTGGTGGCCGCACCTCCCCGGCGGCGACCCGCATGCCGGGCACACCGAGACCTCGCTGATGCTCGCGCTGGAACCCGAGCGGGTGCGATTCGACCGCGCGACGCCCGGGCCGATCCCGACCATGATCGAGCTCGTCCGCACGGGCGTGCGCTCGGTCAGCGACTCGGGCGTGCTCGGCGATCCGACGGGGGCGACCGCCGACGACGGCGTGCGGATCTTCACCGAGCTCGCCGACCATCTCGCGAACGCCGTCGACGACTGGGCCGGCTGATGCCGTCGGATCGAAGGCGCCGCTACCGGGCCGATGGCACGCTGCAGCGCCACGGCAACGTCCTCATCGGCGGCTCACCACTCAGGCTGTTCCGCGTCACCGCAGCCGGGCGCGCGGTCGTCGAGCAGATCGTCGCCGGTGATGACGTCGCCGGCTCGGCGCTGACCGACTCACTCGAGGATGCGGGGGCCATCCACCCCACCCCAACGGCCGGCGCGCCGTTCCGTGCCGACGAGGTCACCATCGTCACACCGACCCTCGGCGAGCCACTGCATGTCGCGCCGAACGCGGTACTGGTCGACGACGGTTCGGCGATCCCGGTCGGCGGGGCCGCGCTCCGCCACGACACGACCCGCGGGCCCGCGGCCGCCAGGAACACGGGCCTCGGCCACGTCACGACCCCGCTGGTGGCGTTCGTCGACGCCGACGTGGTCGTGCCCGAGGGCTGGCTCGAGCCGCTGCTCGCACACTTCGTCGACGATCGGGTCGCCCTGGTGGCACCCCGGGTCGCCGCTCGTCCCGGCCCGACGATGCTCGCCCGCTACGAGTCGTCGTCGAGCCCGATCGACCTCGGCGCCGAGCCCGCACGGATCCGTGCCGGCACCCGCGTCGGCTACGTCCCCGCTGCGGCGATCGTCTGCCGCACCGACGCGGTGCGGGCGATCGGCGGGTTCGACGAGTCGCTCCGGTACGGCGAGGACGTCGATCTGGTGTGGCGTCTGGACGAGGCCGGGTGGCGGTGCCGTTACGAGCCGACCTCGGTCGTGCACCACGAGCCACGGCGCAGTTGGCCCGACTGGATCCGTCAGCGGGTCAGCTACGGCTCGTCGGCGGCGCCGCTCGCCGAGCGCCACCCGGCATCACTGGCGCCGCTCCGCGTCAACGCCTGGAGCCTCATCGCCTGGTCGCTCGGTGCGATCGGCCGGCCGGGCGTGGGCGCGCTCGTCGGTGCCGGCTCGGCCGCCGCGCTCGTGCCCCGCCTCCCCGACGTCCCCCCGCTGGCGGCGCTACGCCTCGCCGCGGTGGGCAACCTCCGCGCCGGCGAACAGATCGCACACGCGATCCGGCGGGCCTGGTGGCCGGTCCTCGCGATCGCCGGGCTGCGTTCGCGCGCTGCCCGCCGGCTGCTGATCGCTGCGCTGGTCGCCCAACCGCATCCGCTGCGGGCGCTCGACGACGTCGCCTACTCGATCGGCGTGTGGAAGGGCGTGATCGCGACTCGTTCGGCGACCGCGCTGATGCCGGCGATCAGCTCGTGGCCGCCGCGTCGAGCTTCGTCTGCATCGCCGCCCGCAGACGCTCACTGATGTCGTCGCAGTCGTCGCATTCCCACAGGAAGCGATACGCGATGCACCCGAGGCACACGGCGAACACCGACTCCAGCACGGCGGCCACCACGAGCACGCCGACCAGGACGACGGTCAAGATCGGCACGCCGGCCAGCCATGCCGCTGCGGCACCGCCGCTGAACGCGAGACCGATGCCCTGCGCGAACCGCTTCGGCGGGCCGGGAACGAACCGGTGCTCGGCCCGAAGGCGCGGTGTGATGACCCGGGGTCACGATCTGGCCGAGCGGGCTGAGCGTCGGGCCGGCGAGCAGACGGGCGGCGAAGCCGTACACGAGAGGTGCCAGGATCCACCCCTCGCGGAGCAGCAGGAACGCAACGCCCATCGCCACGACGCCGGCCGCGACGAGGCGTGCCGACGTCTCGTTCACCGGGTCCGGGAACGAGCACACTCGTCGCATCGCGCCGACCATATCTTGATGAACATGATCATCACAGTCGGGTATTCCGCTCGCCGCACCGGGATGCCGGGTAGCCACTACCGTCGCTCGGCGTGACGATCCGGCTCACCGTCAACCGCACCCGCTGGTGGAACCACGTCACCTACGTCGCCGACACCGTCTCGGGTCTGGTGCCGGTCGTGAAGGGCAACGGCTACGGGTTCGGCCGGGCCGGTCTGGCGATCGCAGCGTCCGAGCTCAGCCCCCTCCTCGCCGTCGGCACGATCCACGAGCTCGATGGGTTGCCCGGCGAGGTCACGCCGATCGTGTTGACGCCGACGCTCTCGGCGCCCGATTCGACCACGCCCGTGCTCACGGTCAGCAACCAGTCGCACGTCGACGCGCTGCGTGACTGGCCGGGCCGCGTCATCGTCAAGCTCGTGTCCGACATGCAGCGCTACGGCGCCGACGTCAGCCTGGTCGGCGCCGCCCAGCGCGTCGGGCTCCGGACGGTGGGCGTGTCGATCCATCCCCCGCTCGCCGGCGACGACGACGCCCACCGAGACCAGATCGTCCGCCAACTGCCCGACATCGATCCGTCGCTCGACGTCTGGGTCAGCCACCTCGCGCCCACCACGTACGAGACGCTGCCGGACAGCCACCGCTACAAGCTCCGGCTCGGGACGTACCTCTGGCACGGCGATCGCGAGGCGCTTCGCCTCGAGGCCGACGTGCTCGAGACGCGGCCCGTACGCGCCGGCATGACCGCCGGCTACCGCCTCACCGAGGTCGCCGGCGACGGGACGATGCTCATGGTCGGCGCCGGCACGGCGAACAACGTCGTCGCGCTGCCCGACGGTCGCAGCCCGTTCCACTTCCACCGGACGCGGCTGGCGCTGCACGAGCCGCCGCACATGCACACGTCGATGGTCTTCGTCCCGGCCGGTGACGCCTGCCCGGGCGTCGGCGACTGGGTCGACCTCCAGCGACCGTTGACCCAGACCCACGTCGACGAGCTCCGATGGATCTGAGCGCGCGCAAGCCCGGACCCGACGTGGTCCGCGCGCTGGCGATGGCCGGCGTCGTGATGATGAACTACCACGGGTACCTGATCCTCCGCGGCGCACAACGCGACGGCGGAGCGATCTACGACTTCTTCGATCCGTGGACCGGGCCGCTCGCGACCCGCTTCGCGGCGACGTTCGTGCTCACGGCCGGCGTCGGCGTCACGCTGATGACGGCGAGCTCGGTCGGCGACCCCCGCAGGACCACGGAGATGCGGTGGCGGCTCGTCAGGCGCGGCATCCTGCTCTACGCCGGCGGCATGCTGTTCGACTTCATCTGGTCGGGCACGATCCTGCCGTTCTACGGGGCGATGTTCGTCCTCGCTGCCGTACTGTTCACGTTGCGCGCACGGTGGCTGCTGCTGATCGGATTCGCCGCTGCGCTGTCCGCGTGGCTGATCCGATGGTGGCGGTTCGAGCGCGAGCTCGACGGCCACTCGACAGCATGGCTGACCAACCCGGGGCCGAGGTCACCGCGTGGCCTCGTCTTCGATGTCTTCGTGAACGGCACCCATCCGCTCCTGCCGTGGCTCGCCTACTTCTGCGTCGGGATCGTCCTGGGCCGCCTGCTGAACACGACGTGGTGGCGGCCGGCCGCAGCCGGTGCCGGCTTCGTGTCGTTCGCCGGCGCCACGCTCGCGAACTCGGCGGGCGACAGCCGGCGCACGCTGCTGCTCCTGAGCGACGGGCCGTTCGATCGCGGGGTGGTGTACGTGGCGAGCGCGCTCGGCACGGCGTTGATCGCGTTCACGGCGATCTCGTGGCTCGCCGACGAGTTCGCGGACACGTGGGTGGTCGACGGCCTCCGTCGCGCCGGCCAGATGTCGCTGACGATCTACCTCGGGCACGCGCTCGTGTTCAACCTGCTCGTCGACTGGGTCGACCTGATCGAACCCGACGAGATCGCCACCGCCCTCGTCAGCACCGCCGCCTACTGGCTGCCCGTGACGGCGCTCGCCGTCGCCTACCAGAAGAAGTACGGCCGAGGCCCCGTCGAACGCATCTACCGAGCCCTCACCGGGTAGGTCCCGCGCAAGCGTTGCGCGACGCGGCCCGGCGGTGGGGGTGGCATGGAGGGGGCGAGTGGTCGGCCCCCTCCACCATCGACCGATCCGGCTCTGCCGGTCGGTCGATCAGGGTTGGGCCGGCCGCAGGCCGTCAGAGGTTTCTGACGAACGGAGGGAGCGAAGCGACCGAGTGAGTCAGAGCACTTCGCTGAACGTCGAGCAGCTCTGCGGGTCGCCGGTGGTGAAGCCTCGCTCGAACCACTCGACGCGCTGCGCCGACGACCCGTGCGTCCACGATTCGGGATCGACCCGGCCCTGCGTCTGCTGCTGGATCCGATCGTCGCCGACGGCTGCGGCCGCGTTCAGGGCCTCCTCGACCTCACGATCGTCGTCGAACTGGTCGCGATCGGCGGCGTCACGTGCCCAGGCCCCCGCGAAGCAGTCGGCCTGCAGCTCGAGGGCGACGGAGTACTGGTTCGCCCTTTCGGGATCGGCCTGCTGCGCCTGGCGCATCTGGGCGTTGATGCCCAGGACGTTCTGCACGTGGTGGCCGAACTCGTGGGCGACGATGTACTGCGCGGCCAGGTCGCCCGTGGCGCCGAACTGGTTCTGCAGGGTGACCAGGAAGTCGAGGTCGAAGTACACGAGGTTGTCGAGCGGGCAGTAGAACGGGCCGGTCTGCGACGACGCCTGGCCGCAGCCGGTGTTGGTGAACCCCGAGAAGAAGACGGTCTGCGTGTCCTGGTACTCGACACCGAACGACAGCGGGAGCTGATCGATCCAGTACTCGGAGACGTCGTTGGTCGCGCCGCAGAGGATCTGCTCCAACTCCGAGCTGCACGCGTCGCTGTCGCCGCTGCTCGTCGCCGACGATGCGCCGGGCGAGGCGGGGGTGAGGCCCGACGCAGTCGATCCGATGCCGCCGCCGAGCAGCTTCGGCAGGAAGAAGACCGCTGCGAGCAGCAGGATCCCCATCAGGCCACCGCCACCCTTGAGCAGGCCGCCCAGTCCACCGAGACCTCCGCCGCCGCGGCCACCAGGGATCGGGATGCCGCCACCGCGACCACCACCGAGCCCGCCTTTGAGCAGGTCGCCGAGCCCACCGCCCATGCCACCACCGCCGCCCTGACCGCGCCGGTCCTGGATGCGGCGGGCGTCGCGCGAACGAATCTTCGTCATGACGGTGAGTCTCTCAGATCAGGCCCGGCGCGGCGCGGGTCATCGGGGCGCCCGCCCTGGCGAGGGCGCCGCAACGGTCAGCTCGGCTCGGGCGCACGTGGCGCGCGGCGGAGCCCTCGGATGCCGACAGCGCCCGCCCCCACGAGGGGGCCCTGGTCCCCGAGACGGACCGGTGTGACCCTGGCCGCTGCGCCGTGGCCGACTCGTGCGACGGCGTCGATCTCTTCCTGGGCGGCGTTGAAGAACGTCGCCGCGAAGCCCAACGCGACGCCGCCACCGACCACGACGAGATCGAGGTCCATCGACGTGCAGATCATCCCGGCGGCACGCCCCACGAGCTTGCCCGTGCGACGCATGATGTCGTAGGTCGGCTCGGTGGGCGACCGTCCGGTGATCGCCTCGATGGCCAGCCCGGAGGCCTCGGCCTCGAGACAACCCCGTGCTCCGCAGCCACACCGCCGCCCGCCCGGCTCGACGATGATGTGGCCGACGTGGCCGGCGTTGCCCGTCGCACCGTCGAGCAGCTCGCCGTCGACGACGAAGCCGCCCCCGATCCCGGTCGACACGGTCATCGCGCAGAAGCTCGACACGCCCTGTGCCGCCCCGAGCCAGCCCTCCGAGAGCGCCAGCGCCTTGGCGTCGAGATCGCCGTAGACCGGCAAGCCCGTGAGGTCGTGGAGGTGCCGCCGGAGCGGGAAGCTCCGCCACGACGGGATGTTGACGGGCGAGACCGTCTCGCAGTTGCGCTCGATCGGCCCGGCGCACCCGATACCGATCGCCCGGACCCGTGCGCCGTGGTGGTCGGCGGCCTGGGCCGACTGCTCCGCGACGATGGTCGCGAGGTTCGAGAGGTGTGACTGCGGGCCGACGTCGGCCTCGACCTCGACCCGTGAGCGATCGAGCAGTTCGCCCCGAAAGGTGACGAGACCCGCCGCGAACTTGGTGCCGCCGATGTCGATCGCCAGGATGACGTCGGTGTTCGGCTGCGCCGGCTCGTCCATCTGCGCCGCACGTTACCGCCACTCTTCGTCCAGTTCTGCGAGCAACCAGCCGATAGCTTTTCCGAGGCACTGCCTCGGATCGAACCATGTCACGTCCCGGCTTCACACTTCCGCTCGTCGGCTTGGCCGCCGCCGGCGCGCTGTTCGTCTCCGGCTCGGTCGCGCTCGCCAACCCGGCGGCGCCGCCGACGACCGAGCCGCCACCGACCAGCGGCGCCACCACGACCACGACCGAACCGCCGCCGACGACCGACGGGCCGACCACGACGTCCACGAGCACGACGAGCACCACCACGACCACGTCGACCACCACCACGACGACCACCACGACCACGTCGACCACCACGACGGTGCCGAGCCCGACGCCGCTGCCGTGTGCGCCACCCACGACGTCGACCACCACTACGACGACCACGACGCTGCCCGGCGCCACCACCACCAGCACGACGACGACCACGACGCTGCCCGGCGCCACCACCACGAGCACCACGACGACCACGACGCTGCCGCCGTGCCCCACCACCACGCTGCCGCCGACGACCACGAGCCCACCGCCACCACCGACGACCACCGTCGCCCCGCCTGCGCCCGCGCCGCTCGGGGTCGACGTACCCCAGGAGCTCGCCGACATCCTGCTCACGATCCGGCTCGTCGAGTCGGGCAACCGCTACGACATCCCGCCGAACCGCGGCAACGCCTCGGGTGCGTACCAGTACATCCGGTCGACGTGGAACAACCATGCCGGGTATCCGCACGCCTATCTGGCACCCCCACGCGTGCAAGACCTCCGCGCGCTGAACGACGTGAAGGCCATCCTCGAGGCATGGAACGGCGATGTGTCGATGGTGCCGGTCATCTGGTACTACCCGCGCGCATCGCGCGATCCCGCTCTGATGGACATCGTGCCGGTGCCGTCGGCCGGCAACCGGCTCACGGTGCGCGAGTACCAGACGCGTTGGCTCGACATGCTCGAGTTCGTCACCGGCGCGCCGCTGGGCTTCCGCCTCGCGCTGGTGCCGCCCGAGCTCCGATTCCTGTCCGGCGCCCCACCCGAGGTCGACCCGGCGCTGAGCAGCCTGTCCGAGATCGCGTTCCCGCTGCTGGGGCGGGCGGTCGTGGCCCTGACGCCGCCGTGCGCGGGCGACGACTGCGAGCCCGGCACCGACGCCATCGTGTACGGCCAGAAGCTGCAGCCAGTGCTGGCCGCCGCCGACGGCGTCGTGACGAGCGTCGAGCTCGGTGATGCGGTCACCGGGGGCGTGACCGTCACCATCACCGACCGTCGCGGTCGCACGTACCACTACGCCGGGTTCAACGACGACTCGCCCGGCACGACCGACGGCGCTGCGCATCCGTCGCTGCGGCTCACCGGGCTGGCGACGGTCGGCGGCGTCGTGCGGGCCGGCCAGATCATCGGCTACCTCGGCGACACCGACCCCATGCCCAGCGACGAGCTACGCGGCCCCGGCACCGAGCCGGTCTGGCCGCACGTTCGGCTCACGATTCGCGACCGCGAAGGTGAGCGGATCGACGCCGACGCGCTCGTCTCGGCGGCGCAGCGACGGCAGGCGTGCCACGTCGGCATCGGCCCGTGGTCGGTGCCCGCCGACCCGCGGCTCGACGACGTCGACGACGACGTGCGCGACGACGTCGACGTCTCGGCGATCACCAACGGCGGGTGGACGCTCCACGCCGACGGCACGGTGACGGCGTACGGCAAGTCGACGCTGATCCTGGCGCCGGAGGACTGCGAGTGGGCACCGGTCGACCCGTATGGCCCTGGCGCCAGCGGCAGCCCGCCGTACGAGGGTTGGGACGAGCCGTTCGACCTCAGGGCCCGCTACTGGGTGGCCGGCGCACGCGAGGCGACCGAGTTCGTGCCCAACAACCCCGTCCGGCTGGGATAGGGCGCGTCAGACGCGGCGGGCCTCTTCGACGAGGTTGATCTCGTAGAGCACCTCGTCGAGCGCATCGGCTGCGGTGATCGCGCTGTAGCGCTGGGGGTGTTCGGGCGTGCAGCAACACGGCACGGGGTTGAGCACCGTCCACGGCCTGGGGTGGCAGAACTGCACGACGCTGTACCGCTCACCCTCGTAGCCCGGCGCGGCGACGACACGATGCCACCCCATCGGGATCGTGCCGTTGGTGATCCGCTCGAGCATGATCCCCGTGTTGACGATGACCTGGCCCTCGGGCGCGACGGCGTCGACCCACCGGTCCTCGACCATCACCTGGAGCCCGGGCGCGGTTGCCCTCGGCAGCGCCGTGATCAGGTTGATGTCGCCGTGCGCCCCGGCCCAGACGTGCCCCTCCCCCGTCACCTCACCCATCGGCGGGTAGCGGATCGCGCGGGTCAGCGTCGGCCCGTCGGTGACCATCTCGTCGAAGAACGTCTCGTGGCACCCGATCCCCTCGGCGATCACACGGAGGAACCGGCGCTGCAGGTCGGCGACCGCGTCGTGGAACCGGTAGAGGACGTCGCTGATCCCGGGTACCGCCTCCTCGGGCAGCACCTGGTGCGGGTAGGCGGTCTCGAACTTCCGCTTGAGCGGATGGCCGGGTGGGAGCGGCGACGCCCAGTTGAGCATCTCCTTCCAGTCGGGTCGGTCGCTCGACGCCGCCGTCTCGACGAGCAAACCCGTGTAGCCCGTCTGGCCGCGCGCACCCGGCACGTTGAATCGCTGCTTCGCCTCCTGGTCGAGTGAGAAGAACTCGGCCAACATCCCGTAGGCGGTGTCGATCAGGTCGTCGGACAGATCGTGCGCCGTGTAGACGAAACCGGTCGCCAGGCTTCGCGCCGCGCCGTCGACGACGGCTCGGCGCCGTGTTCCCG
>NZ_JASJCS010000084.1 GCF_030065885.1 Ilumatobacter sp.
AGCAAGGCAGCGTCGTCATCCTGACGTCCGGCACGACCGGACGCCCGAAGGGCGCGGCGCGTTCGAGCGACGCCGCCGGCGTCGAGGCGGTGGCTGCGGTGCTCGACCGCATCCCCCTGCGCCTCGGCGACACCCAGGTCGTGGCGGCACCGCTCTTCCATTCGTGGGGGCTCAGCCACCTGCTACTTGGGCTGGCCCGCTGCACGACGAACGTGCTGGCCCGGCGCTTCGACCCGGCCGCCGCGCTCGAGTCGGCGCAGCGACACGAGGCCGACGTCCTGGTGGTGGTCCCGGTGATGCTGTCGCGATTGCTCGCGGTGCCCGCACCGACGCCGCACGTGCGCGTGATCGCGTCGAGCGGATCGGCGATCGGCAGCAAGCTCGTCACCGACGTGCTCGACCGGTTCGGCCCCGTGCTCTACAACCTGTACGGCTCGACCGAGGTGGCGGTCGCCACGATCGCCGTGCCCGCCGACCTCGCCGAGGCCCCCAGCACCGCGGGCCGGCCGGCGCTCGGTGTCCGCGTCGAGATCCTGGACGAGCAGGGTGCACCAGTGCCGGACGGAACGATCGGTCGGGTGTTCGTGGGCGGTTCGATGGGGTTCGACGGCTACACGAACGGTGACACCAAGGAGCAGCACCGCGGCCTGCTGTCGTCGGGCGACCTCGGCGTGTTCCGCGACGGCCTCCTCTTCGTCGAAGGACGCGAGGACGACATGATCGTGTCGGGCGGCGAGAACGTGTTCCCGATCGAGGTCGAGGACCTCCTGCAGCATCACCCGGCGATCGCAGACGTGGCGGTCGTCGGCGTCGACGACGACGAGTTCGGCCAGGTGCTCGCCGCCTTCGTCGTGCCCGCCGAGGGCGACCACGATCTCACCGAGGACGCCGTGCGCTCCCACGTGCGCGACCAGCTCGCCCGACACAAGGTGCCGAGACGCGTCGCGTTCCTCGACGAGCTCCCGCGGAACCCGACGGGGAAGGTGCTCAGACGCCAGCTGGCCGGGATGCGGTGACCGCCGGCCCTCTTGCGTGCCCTGTCCTCGATCAGGACGTCGTGACCGTCTCGAACTCGACGTGCCGCTCGCCGCTGGCCTGGTCGACCGTGACGCGGAACCGGTAGGCCTCGTTGAGGCCGCGCCTGCCGCTGTGCGTGAACACGAGCACGCGCTCGCCGTCGGTGCGGACGTGGATGATGCCGAAGTTCGTCCGCTCGAAGCCCTTGAACTGCCCGGGAGGGTCCTCCTCGCGTGGGACGCCGCTGAAGAGCTTGCGGAGCTCGTCGCCGGTGAACTGCTGGTCCGGGCGGGCAGCGAAGTAGTCGGCGAGATCGTCTCTCGTGTAGCAGTCGTCGCGGTACCGGAAGAACGCGGTCAGCTCGGTCGAGAAGAGCAGCCCGGTGTCGCCGCGCATGCTCTGCCCCAGCGCCGCCATCAGCGTCGCCCGCGGGTGGATGTACTCGACGAAGGCGTTGTCGTCGCCACTGCTCACGGCGGCGACGACCGGCCGCGTCGACCGGAGCGCCTCGAGGTCGAACTCGTGCGAGCCGTGGTGCGGCGCCTTCACGAACTCGCCTTCGAGCACTGCGGTGTCGACACGGTCGCGCAGCATCCGCATCGACTCGGTGTTCATGTCGCCCGTCAGGACGAATCGCACGTTCTTGTAGGTGAGGCGGAGCCCGATCGAGTGGCCGTTGATCGTGTGCGACAACGACGGGCTGCCCTCGCCGGCGCCGCCCCGTTCGAGGTGGATCTCGGGGGTCTTCGACGGGGCCGGGAACCAGCGCAGCGCCGCCATGTCGGCGCCGTTCGCCGGATCGGGCACCTGCTCGACGAACGGCCCGAAGATGTCGACGTCGATGCCGTCGCCGGAGAGGAAGCCGAACACGTCGTCCGGGTCCATCGATGCGTCCACGCGCCGGAACTCGATCGGGCCACGGGTCTCCCAGTGGTCGAGTGACGTCGCGAAGTGCTTGAACGGCTGGGACATGGCGGCCTCGCCCGCCTCGCGCGGGTCGTCGAAGAGGTCGACGGCGTAGCGACGACCGTCATGGTCGATCGACCGGCCCAGCCGATCGGCGTCGGGCACGGTGGTCGGCGCCTTCACCAGTCCGTTCGAGAAGATCCGGCGCGGCCGGATCGGCACCCGCTTGTGCGCCTTCCTGCTGGGCAAGCTCTCGGATCGCCGGAGGTCGTTCAGCCCGTCGAAGTGGTCGGCGTCGCCGTGCGTGACGATGATCGCCGCGACGTCGAGCGGATCGTCGGGGGTGGGATGCCGGTGGCGGAACCGAGCGGCGACGTGTCGTGCGAACATCTGGTTGTCACCGGCGTCGACGAACACGATCTGACCGCCGGGGGTCTCGATCACCATCCCGTCACCCTGCTGCACGTCGACCATCGAGACCCGCATGACCGGTTCGTCGCGCAGCCTCGTCGTCGCCTTGACGAAGCCGAACTCGTCGCCGTCGCCCCAGTTCAGGACGATGACCGGCAACCAGTCGTCGTCCGGTTGGTGGTCGTCGAGGAGCTCGACCTCGTCGCCGAAGCACAACGTGCGGCGTGCATCGGCGCTTGCCGACCGGTCCCTCCTGACGATCACGAAATCGTCGTCGATGAACTTGCGCGTCATGGCCACCCCCGTCCCCCGGTGACCGTACAGGTGCAGGTCGGCGACGCCCGGCAATTGCCGGCCGCAACCACCGCGACGGTCAGGCGACCGCCGCGTCGATCTCGGCGCAGACCTCGTCGCTGAGGGCCCCGATGACGTCGAGCGCATCGAAGTTCTCGACGACCTGGCTCGGGCGGCTCGCCCCGGTGATGACGCTCGACACCATCGGGTGCTTGGTGCACCATGCGAGCGAGAGCTGCGCCATCGAGCACCCGAGCCGATCGGCGATCGGCCGGAGGCGCTCGGCACGGTCGATCGCCGACGGGTCGGTGAGCTGCTCGGCGAGCCACTCGTACCCGGCGAGCGCGCCGCGGCTGTCGGCCGGCACGCCGTCGCGGTACTTGCCCGTCAGCAGTCCGGACGCAAGCGGGCTCCAGATCGTGTTCCCGTAGCCGGTGTCGGCGTGCAGGCGCGCGTATTCGCGCTCGACCTTGTCGCGCTCGAGCAGGTTGTACTGCGACTGCTCGGTGACGGGCGGATGGAGGTGGTGGCGATCGGCGATGTCGATGGCATGCCGGATCTCGTCGGCGTCCCACTCGCTCGTGCCCCAGTACAGCGCCTTGCCCGAGGCGACGATGTCACTCATCGCCCGGACGGTCTCCTCCATCGGTGTGTTCGGATCGGCCCGATGGCAGTAGAGGACGTCGACGAAGTCGAGCCCGAGGCGTTCGAGCGACCCGTCGATGCCCTGCATGAGGTACTTGCGGTTCAGCGTGTGGTGCATGTTCGGGTCGTCCCGATGGATGCCCCAGAAGAGCTTGGTCGTCAACACGTACGACCAGCGCGGCCAGCCGAGCTCGCGGAGGGCGTGACCCATGATCTCCTCGCTGCGGCCACCTGCGTAGACCTCTGCGTTGTCGAAGAAGTTGCAGCCGGCGTCATGGGCGGCCTGGAGGCATTCGAGCGCCAGATCGTCGTCGATCTGGTTGTCGAACGTCACCCAGCTGCCGAAGCCCAGCACGCTGACCTTGACGCCGGCCGTGCCCAGCCGGCGGTACTCCATCTTGTCGTTCGGGATCGCCATGCGGACGACCCTACGGCGGCAGCCCGTCGGGACGACAGCCGGTTGCGACGGCGACCGGTTCTGCCGGGCGGCCGGTTTGACCACGGCCGGCGACGGGACTGTCGGCTACTGCGAGAGCTGGCTGATCGCGGCGCGGTCGGCTGCGATCTGGGTCGCCATGGTGTCGAGCACGTCGCTGCGCGTCTTCGCCACCGTCTTGGCGTACGACGGTGGGTCGAGCGTCTCGGCCAGCTCGGTCGCCGCCGCGACGGCGCGATCGAGCACCTCGTCTTCGGCGACCACCTCGTCGAGGAACCCGACGTCGACGGCATCGGCCGGTGCCGTGAGACGGGCGTTCGCCGTGGCACGCGGGAAGTGCCGACGGCTGAGCCGGTCGGCGGCGATGGTCAGCGCCCAGTCGGGCAGGACCATCTTGATGGCGACCTCGTTGAGCCCGATCTTGGCGGGCACGTCGGCCCCGATGCGGACGTCGCAGCCCAGGAGCGTGAGCGCCCCGGCGGCCACCGCGTGGCCGGTGCAGGCCGCCACGACCGGCACGCCGCACCCCCAGAGCGTCCTGACCATGTCGCCGCCGTCGGCGACGAGCTCGATGATCGACGCGAAGTCGTCGCCGAACATCACCCCGAGATCGAACCCGCCCGAGAAGCGGCCCGGGCGCCCGTGCAGCACGACCGCGCCGAGGTCGGCGTCGGCTTCGGCTTCGCGCACCGCGGCGATGATCGCCGCGATGAGCTCGAACGACAGCGCGTTCGCCTTGCCGTCGTCGAGATGGAGGACCATCACCGGGCCGCGGCGTTCGATCGTCAGTGCATCGCTCGACATGCCGCGAACGTAGGCCGCACCCGTCGAGCCCTCCCAGCCGAGCGCCGTGCGTGGACGCCGGCGTCAGCCGGACGAGCGGTCGAACGCCCCGGCGATCGAATGCGCGAGGAACAGCGCTGAGCCCGCCACGAACAACCAGGCGCCGAGCGTGTAGCGATCGTCGTCGAGGAACGACAGGCTGCCCATCAAGAACAAGAGGCTCGCCACGACGAGCATCCACGGGCCCGCGAGGCGCATCATCGACCCGGCGGCCGCACCGTGATGCCGGCGGCCGCCATCACCTCCTTCGCCTCGGCGATGGTGTGCTCGCGGAAGTGGAAGATCGACGCCGCCAGCACGGCGTCCGCGCCGCCGACCGTGACCCCCTCGGCCAAGTGCTCGAGCGTCCCGACGCCCCCGCTGGCGATCACGGGCACCGGCACCGAATCGGCGATCGCCCGGGTCAGCAGGACGTCGAAGCCCGCACGGGTGCCGTCGCGGTCCATCGAGGTGAGCAGGATCTCGCCGGCGCCGAGCTCGACGGCCTGCTTCGCCCACGCCTCGGCGTCGATGCCGGTCGGCGTGCGGCCGCCGTGCACGTAGACCTCGAAGCCGTCGACGACCGGGTCGGCACGGCGCTTCGCATCGATCGCGCAGACCACGCACTGCGAGCCGAACTCGGCCGCGATCTCCGAGATCAGCTCGGGAAGCCGCACGGCTGCCGTGTTGACGCTGACCTTGTCGGCACCGGCCCGCAGCATCCGGCGGGCGTCCTCGAGGGTTCGGATGCCGCCACCCACGGTGAACGGGATGTACACCTGCTCGGCGACCCGGTAGACCATGTCGACCGTGGTCGCGCGGTCGTCGGAGGACGCCGTGATGTCGAGGAACACCAGCTCGTCGGCCCCTTCGGCGTCGTAGCGGGCCGCCAACTCGACGGGGTCGCCTGCGTCGCGCAGGTCGACGAAGTTCGTGCCCTTGACGACCCGGCCACCGGTGACGTCGAGGCACGGGATCACGCGTGCGACCTGCATCATGCACGCTCCAGAGCGGCCAACGCCTCGGCCACCGAAAACCGGCCCTCGTACAGGGCCTTGCCGGTGATGATGCCGCCGAGACCTGGTATCGCTGCCAGCTCGACGATGTCGTCGAGCGAGGCCACCCCGCCGCTCGCGATCACCGGGACGTCGGTGGCGGCGACCGCCGCCGACAGGCCACCGATGTCGGGGCCGCTGAGCATGCCGTCGCGCCCGATGTCGGTGATGACGAACGCCGCCGCGTCGGGGAACCGATCGAAGGCCTCGTCGAGACGCACGCCGCTGCCTTCGGTCCAACCGTGCACCGCCAACTCGCCGTCCCGATGGTCGAGACCGACCGCGACGTCGACGACTTCGCTCGCACGACCGACGAGCTCGGGCTCGGCGACGGCGGCCGACCCCATGACGACACGGGCGACGCCGGCAGCTGCCAGCGCCCGGGCGTCGGCCACGGTGCGGACGCCGCCACCGTTCTGCAAGCGCGCGCGGTCGCCGAGCTCACCGGCGATCGCCGCCACGATCGGGCGATTGACCGGGTCGCCCGATCGTGCAGCGTCGAGATCGACGACGTGGATCCACGGTGCGCCCGCATCGGCGAACGACCGGGCGACGGCGACGGGGTCGTCGCCGTACACCGTCTCCGCGTCGTAGTCACCCTTGGCGAGGCGCACGACGCGCCCACCCCGGAGGTCGATCGCCGGGTAGAGGTCGACCATCGGGCTCACACCCGCGCCTCGGCACACACGGCGACGTAGTTGGCGAGCAGCTGGAGGCCCGTGGGCCCCGACTTCTCGGGGTGGAACTGGGTTGCGAACACGTTGTCGTGCCGGAACGCGGCGTTGAGCGTGCCGCCGTACTCGCACGTGGCGGCCACAACCGATGCGTCGTCGGGCACGCCGTGCAGAGAGTGCACGAAGTAGACCCACGGCTCGTCGCCGAGGTCGGCGAGCATCGGGTCGTCGGGGCGCGTGGGGACCAGCCGGTTCCACTGCATCTGCGGCCGCTTGACGCCCGGCGGGATCCAGGTGATCACCCCGGGGATGATCCCGAGCCCGCGCACCGCGTCGTCCTCCTCGCTGCGGTCGAAGAGCATCTGCATGCCGACGCAGATGCCGAGGAACGGCCGACGCGAAGCGACCGCCTCGACGACCGGTTCCTCGAGCCCCGTGGCCCGGAGCGCGCCCATACACGCGCCGAACGCACCGACTCCAGGGAGCACGACTCCGTCGGCATCGGCGACCAGCGAGGCGTCGTCGGTGAGGCGCGCATCGGCGCCCATCTTCTCGATCGCCTTCTGCGCCGAGTGCATGTTCCCGATGCCGTAGTCGACGACGGCGATCAGCGGGCGCGCGCTCACCGGCGGAGCCCCCGAGCCGGTCGAACAACCGTCATCGCCCGCACCTCTACAGCACACCCTTCGTCGAGGGCACACCACCGGCACCGTCGACGCGGACGGCGTCGCGCAGCGAACGCGCCAGCCCCTTGAACGTGGCCTCGATGATGTGGTGCACGTTTCGGCCGCGCACGAGCTCGACGTGCAGGGTCATCGCCGCGGCGGCGGCGAACGACGACACCGCGTGTTCCGCCAGCTGCGGGTCGAAGGGCGGCTGCCCGAGCGGCAGCACCTCGGGCATCGGGACGTGCCATTCGACGTGGGCGCGACCCGACAGGTCGAGCGCGACGTCGACGAGCGCCTCGTCCAGGGGGTAGCGACCGCTGGCGAACCGGCGGATGCCGGCCTTGTCGCCGAGGGCCTCGCGGAACGCCTCGCCGACGGCGATCGCGACGTCCTCGACCGTGTGGTGCGTGTCGATGTGCAGGTCGCCCGTGGCGTGCACGTCGAGGTCGAACCCACCGTGCCGCCCCAGCTGGTCGAGCATGTGGTCGTAGAACGGGATCCCGGTCGACACGTCGGTGCGACCGCTGCCGTCGAGATCGATCGACACCTCGATCGAGGTCTCCTTGGTCGAGCGCGAGCGGTGGGCCGAGCGGGTCATACGAGGATCTCCCTGAGAGCATCGAGGAACGCGTCGTTCTCGTCGACCGTGCCGATCGTGACGCGCAGGCAGTCGGCGAGGCGTGGCCAGCCCGAGCAGTCGCGCACGAGCACGCTGTGGTCGAGCAGCCGCTGCCAGAGCTCGCGCCCGGCAATGGTCTGCGGGCGGAACAGGATGAAGTTGGCGCCGCTCGGCGTGACGTCGATGGGCATCGCCGCGAGCGCCTCCGAGAGCCGCTCCCGCTCGCTGACGATCTGGCGGACCCGGTCGTTCATGTCGTCGACGTATCGGAGCGCGAGGCGGCCGGCGATCTGCTTGGCGGTGTCGAGGTGGTACGGCAGCACGACCTTCTCGAGCTCGCGCACGAACCAGGTCGGGCCGATCGCGTACCCGAGGCGTACGCCGGCCATGCTCCACGTCTTCGAGAACGTCCTCGTGACGACGAGCGGGCGGTCGTCGTCGACCAGGGTGAGCGCCGACCAGTCGGCGAACTGCGCGTACGCCTCGTCGGCGACGACGAGGCCGGCATCGAGGTCGAGCAGCTGCTCGACCCGATCGGCCGGCTCGACGAGCCCGGTCGGATTGTTGGGCGACGTGAGGAACGTCACGCTGGGCCGCGATGCGGTGACGACCCGCTCGGCCTCGGCAGGATCGAGGGTGAAGTCGTCGTTGCGGTCGCCCTCGACCACGGTCGACCCGACGACGCGCGCGATCTGCGCGTGCATCTGGTACGTCGGTTCGAAGGTGGCGACGGTGCGACCGGCACCGGCATACGTCAGCAGGATGGTCTGCAGCACCTCGTTCGAGCCGTTCGCGGCGAACACCATCTCGGGCGAGACGCCGTGCCACGCGGCGATCGCCTCCCGCAGCCCGTCGGCAGTGCGATCGGGGTACCGGTGCCACTCGACGCGCGACAGCTCGGCCGCAAGCGCGTCGCGCCACTCGACCGGAGGCGGGAAGGGCGACTCGTTGGTGTTGAGGCGCACGCGGACGTCGACCTGGGGCGAGTGGTAGCCCTCGAGGGCACGCAGGTCGTCGCGGACCGGAAGCACGCCGAGGAGGCTACCGACCGGCTTCTGCGGCACGAGCACACGTTGCGGCGAACCTCGCGGGCACCGTGGGGCGCGGACCCGACACCGATCGGGGCCGGAGCGAGCCGGCGGCGCCGGGCCGCGGTCGGCTGCGCCGGTAGCTTGGCGGCGATGCCGAGCTCCGACCCCGCCAGCGCGTCCGCCGAACTCCACGTGATCGCCGACACCGTCGAGCGCCAGCGCGAGCGGGTCGCCGCCATCGCCGAACCGTTCCTCGGCACCGAACGCGAGGACGTCGTCACCGCCGTGCACGAGGCCGAACGCCAGCTCCACGTCGCGGCGCGGGCGTTGCGCCGGGCCCTCAAGACGCTCGACCGCTGAGGCGCCGCGCCAGGCCACGGACGCCGAGCCCCCGCACGTCCGAGCTGCGACCGCCGACCCCTCCACCGCCGAGCCTCGAACGCCCGGCTCGAACACCGAAGCTCGACCGCCGACGCCGCGTCGGTCCGAAAACGGGGATGACCCCCCGGAAACCCGGAGGGTCATCGAACCCGTGAGTGGGCCAGGCGGCGGATCCCGGCGCTCACTCCAATCCAGGTGGCGGGAACCTGGGTGTCCACATTGTGACAGCCGCCACTCCGCGCATCAAACATCCCCGCCTGCACCAACCGTCAATTTCCAGTCAGCATGTACAAGCCTCTGCAAGGGAAATCACCGTGACTGTGCAATCGCCGCAATCACAATGTTCTCGGCGTCGCGCCGCGCTCGACCGGGCCGACCCGGTCGCCTCCATCGCATCGTGCGAACGAGGGCCGGATACTGTGCTGACGATGCGCCTGGTGGAGGTGATGCGTCGGCTGACCGACGACGAACGGCGGGAGATCGTCACGTTCGTCGACGACGTCGCAGCCGTGATCGGGCGCCGTCCGCTCAGCGACCATCTCTGGCTCGACCTGCTCGCCGGCGACACCGACGGCCTGCTCGCCACTCGGGTCGCCGACACCACGGGCACGCTCGCCTACGGGCAGATCTCGGCGACGAACGAGTCGGCTGCCCTCGAAGTCGTGCTCCGGCCCGGCCTCGACGACGGCACCCGGATCCGCGACGACGTCGTCGAGACGGCCGTCGATGCGTTCCGTGCGACCGGGGGCAGCACCTTGACCTGGTGGGTGGACGGGCCCGACGACAGCGCCGCGCAGCTCGCAGCCACGGTCGGCCTCGAACCGGCGCGGACGTTGCTCGAGATGCGACGGCCGCTGCCCAACGACGACCATGCCACGGTCGACACACGGCCGTTCCGCGTCGGCGCCGACGAGGCAGCCTGGTTGGACGTCAACAACCGGGCGTTCGCGGAACACGCCGAGCAGGGCGGCTGGAGCGCCGAGACGCTCGCCCTGCGGCTCGCGGACCCGTCGTTCGACCCGACCGGGTTCCGACTGCACGAGCGAGACGGGCGACTCGCGGCGTTCTGCTGGACGAAGCTGCACACCGACGTCGACCCCGTCGTCGGTGAGATCTACATCATCGCCGTCGACCCGGACCTCCACGGTCTCGGGCTCGGCAAGCAGCTCACGCTCGCCGGCCTCGACTCGATCGCCGCGCGCGGCGTCACGGTCGCCAACCTCTACGTCGACGCCGCCAATAGCGTGGCGGTCGGCATGTACGAACAGCTCGGGTTCACGGTGCACCGCACCCGGCAGGCCTTCACCGGCACGTTCGACGACTGACCACCAGACCCCATCCCGAGACGGAGCAACGCCAATGCCGCATTCACCGCACCCCCCGGACGCCGCAGGCGGGGCCGACGCCCCAGGCGCCGTCGCCGACCTCCCGCGTTGGAGCGTCGCCGATGTGCACGAGTCACTCGATTCGCGCAGCTTCATCGAGGCGATGGAACGGGTCGGCGCGAACGCGACGCGGTTGGTCGCGCTGTTCGACGAGCACCACATCAGAGCGGTCGAACCACGAGCTCCGACCGCCGCCGACGGGGAGGCCGCCGATGCGGTGATCGCCGCCTACAACGCCTTCGCAGCGGAGTTCCAGGAGGTCGGCGCCGTCGTCTACGCGACGTTCACGACCGACTCCCGTGACGAACGAGCCCAGGCCCTGGTGAGCCAGCTCGACACGCAGGAGGCGACGATCGCGCCGCTGCTGGCGCGGCTCGCCGACTGGGTCCACGCGCTCGGCGTCGACGGCCTCGCGTCGGTCAGCCACGAGGTCGCGGCACACGCCGGCCCGCTGGCCAGGCTCGACGTGCGCGCTGATCATCAGATGAGCGAGGTCGAAGAGCAGCTGTACGCCGAGCTGTCGACGACGGGGTCGTCGGCGTGGGGACGCCTGCAGGCCGATGTGACGTCGCAGCTGTCGGCCGACGTCGAGTTCCCCGACGGCACGGTCGAGACGCTGCCGATGCCGGCGATCCGCGGGCTCGCCTCCTCGACCGATCCGGCGACCCGACGAGCTGCCTACGACGCCGAGATGACTGCCTGGCCGGAGGTCGCGACATCCGTGGCGGCGGCGATGAACGCGATCAAGGGCGAGGCCAACACCGTCAACCGGCGTCGCCACTGGGATGCACCTCTCGATGCCTCGTTGTTCGCCAACAGCGTCAGCCGTGCGACGTTCGATGCGATGCAGTCGGCGGTGGCCGAGGCGCTCCCCGACTTCCGCCGCTGGATGCGCACCAAGGCGCAACTGCACGGCCACGCCGGAGGCCTGCCCTGGTGGGACCTGGTCGCGCCGCTCCCCGACGTTTCGACCTCGCTCTCGTGGAACGACGGCATCGACTGGGTGCGGACGGCATTCGCCACGTACAGCAACGAGCTGGCCGGCCTGGTCGACCGCGCCCTCGCCGAGCAGTGGATCGACGCCGAGCCTCGCGACGGCAAGACCGGCGGGGCGTTCTGCATGTCGTTCACGGGCGATCGCTCGCTGGTGCTCTTGAACTGGTCGGGATCGGCCGAGTCCGCCCAGACCACCGCCCACGAGCTCGGCCATGCGTTCCACAACACGACGCTCGCACCACGCACCGCCCTGCAGAAGCGGGTCCCGATGGCGCTCGCAGAGACGGCGAGCATCTTCTGCGAGACGCTCGCGGTCGAAGCCGGCCTCGCGCGGCTCGAAGGCGGCGATCGGCTCGCGCTGCTCGACGTCGACCTCGCGGGGTCGAACCAGGTGGTCGTCGACATCCACTCGCGCTTCCTGTTCGAGACCGAGGTGTTCCGCCGCCGCGCGAACGGGGCGCTGGGCATCACCGAGCTCAACGACCTGATGCGAGAGTGCCAGGCCGAGGCCTACGGCGACGGCATCGACCTCGACACGCGCCACCCGTACATGTGGATCCTCAAGCCGCACTACTACGGGTCGCACTTCTACAACTGGCCGTACACCTACGGGCTCCTGTTCGGACTCGGGCTCTACGCACAATTCCAGGCCGACCCCGAGAAGTTCCGCTCCGGCTACGAAGGCCTGCTGTCGCGGGCCGGCATGGACACCGCCGAGGAGCTGGGCGCGGCGTTCGGGCTCGACGTCACGGACGGCGCGTTCTGGACGGCCAGCCTCGACGTCTGCCGCGACCGGATCACCCAGTACGAGCAGCTCGCCGACCGCTGAGACATGGCCACCACCCGCTACGACGTGAGCCGCGAGGAGCTGGCGCAGCTCGTCTCGGGGCCGTCGTATCGGGTCGACCAGGTGTGGAGCGGGCTGTACGACCAGTGCACCGAGCCCGAGGCGTGGACCAACCTGCCGAAGGCCATGCGCGTCGACCTCGCCGAGCAGCTCCCCGGCGCACTGGCGCCCGTCACCGAGTCGGTGAGCGCCTCGGGCGACACGGTGAAGTTCCTGTGGGAGCTCGACGGCGGGAGCCGTGTCGAGACCGTGCTGATGCTCTACCGCGACCGAGCCACGGTGTGCATCTCGAGCCAGGCGGGCTGCGCGATGGCGTGCGGCTTCTGCGCCACCGGGCAGGCCGGATTCACCCGCCACCTGACGACGGGTGAGATCGTCGAGCAGGTCGCCCGTGCCGTGCGGCGCGCCCGCGAGCTCGGGCGACGGGTCTCGAACGTCGTGTACATGGGAATGGGCGAGCCGATGGCGAACGAGGCGACCGTCTGGCGATCCGTCGAGCGGCTCCACGCCGACTTCGGTCTGTCCGCTCGCCACATCACGATCAGCACCGTCGGCATCGTCCCCGGCATCCGGGCGCTCGCCGATCGCCCGTTGCCGGTCAACCTCGCCGTCTCCCTGCACGCGGCGAACGACACCCTGCGCGACGAGCTGGTCCCGATCAACCGGCGCTACCCGATCGACGACCTGCTGGCGGCCTGCAACGACTACCTGGCGGTGAAGAACCGGCGGATCAGCTTCGAGTGGGCGATGATCGACGGTGTCAACGATCGCGACGGTGACGCCGCCGAGCTCGCCGCGCTGTGCCGTCGGCTGCGTCCCCGCGCCCACGTCAACCTGATCCCGCTCAACCCGACACCGGGGTACCCGACCCGCGGGTCGAGCCTCCGCCGGGTCCACGAGTTCCGTGATCTGCTCGAGTCGCTCGGCGCCAACGCCACGGTCCGGCAGAACAGGGGCACCGAGATCGACGCGGCCTGCGGGCAGCTCGCCGCCGGGCAACCGGTCACGCTCGGCCGAACCGGTGCGGCCGGCGAACCGGGCTGATCGGTCAGGCGGTCTCCTCGCGGCGTTCGAGGTACCGCGGGTTGGCGACCGCGAGCTTGTCGCGCACACTCGCCCAGACCAGCTCGCGCACCTCGTCGAACCGGTCGTCGAGCTGCCCCGATCTGATCCGCGCCGCGAGGTCGGCGTCGTCGGCGACGCCGAACCGACCGAGCCGTTCGCGGTGTCGGACCGCCTGCTCGGGGCCGAGGGAGAGCTCGCGCTCGACGATGGCCAGCATGTTCGCGGCGACGCGGGCGTGAAACGGCGACGGCGTCAGGCCGTTCGCGAACCCGCCCTCGAGCCACTCGCGCACCGCCTCGAGCAACTCGGCTGCGCTGGGGGCATCGTGCGGTTCCATCACCACCGACCCTCGAGCGCCAGGAACAGGTCGTGCTCGGTCTCACACACCCGCCGGCCGATCGCCGCCAGCTCGTGGCTGCGCATCACACCCGAGCGGTGCACGTGGGCTTGCATCACGCAGATGATCCCCCACCTGAGGATGCCGGCGACCTCCCACCAGCGGACGACGTCGCGGTCGACCTCGACACCGGACTCCTCTGCGTACGCCGCGAACAGCTCGTCCCGCGTCGCGAGACCGGCGGCGGGCAGCGGCGAGCCGAACCGCCACGCGGGCACGCACATCCAGGCGAGATCCTCCATCGGGTCGCCGACGTGGGCGAGCTCCCAGTCGATGACGGCGGCGAGCCCGTGCTCGTCGACGATCGCGTTGCCCATCCGGTAGTCGCCGTGCACGACACACGTGCGCTCGCTCGGCGTCGGCCGGTGTTCGTCGAGCCAGCGGAACGCGAGCTCGAACGCAGGGTGGGGCTCACCGATCTCGTCGAGCCGGCCGCGGTACTCGCCCAGGGCGTCGACCGGTTCGAGCCCGGCCACGGTGTCGACGTCGATGTCGTGGAGACGGGCGAGTGCGCGCCCGAGCTGACCGGCGAGCCGCGGCCGGGCGTCGGCGAAGCGGTCGTCCCGGAGGATCTTGCGGGCGATCGTCTCGCCGGGCACGAGCCGAGTGACGAGGGTTGCGATCCCGGCATCGTCGTCAGGTGGTCCGCGGAAGGCGACGACCTCGGGCACCGGCACCCCCGCAGCGGCGGCCGACCGCAGCACCGCAGCCTCGACCGCCATGTCGCGTTCGGCCTCGGGCCGCTGCCGCTGGACGACGAACGTCTCGTCACCGACCGCGACGCGCCACGTCGCACGGGACGCGCCACCGGTCAGGCGGACGACGTCGCCGATCGCCAACTCGTCGAACAGGTCACGCAGCACCTGGCGGACCGCCTCGTCGGGTGCCGGCGGCGCGTGTTCGACCACGCGGACCACTGTCGCGGATCAGCAGCCGGCGGCCCGCACCGAGGGGTACGGGTTGACCGGGACACCGCCGTTGGGGCGGATCTCCAGGTGCAGGTGCGGCACGCCGGTCGCATTGCCGGTGTCGCCGACGTAGCCGATCACCTGGCCCTGCGCGACTCGACCGGGTAGGCCTTCGTAGCGGTCGAGGTGGGCGTAGTAGTAGCGGTTGCCGTTGTCGCCCTGGAGCGAGACCGTGATGCCGCCGAGGCGGTTGTTGCGGTGGGCGACGGTCCCCGAGATGACCGCGACGAGCGGCGTGCCGGTCGGCGCGAGCATGTCGACGCCCTGGTGGCGGCGGCCGCCGCTGCGCGGCGCACCCCACGTGTCGCCGTACGCGGACGGACCGGCGACCGGGCAGACGATCGTGTCGACGAAGCCGGAGCCGGTCGCTCTCGGATTGGTGCCCGAGCCACCGCCGCCGGTTCGACCTCCCGCCTCGCCGCCGCTGGCGCCCTGGCGGCCGGTGGTGTTGCCGTCGGAGGAGCCGGCGGTCACCGCGGCGACGCCGACCGCACCGGCGTTCGCAGCGGCCACGCGGGCGGCCTCGGCGCGGCGCCGTTCGAGCTCGGCGAGCTGGCGGGCCTCCTCGGCCTGCTGCGCGGCGAGCGCGATGGCGACGGCCTCGTCCTCCAGCCGCTGCGACTCGATCTCGCGGAGCCGCTCGACCTCGGCCTCGGCGTCGGCCTGGAGCTGGACGAGCTGCTCCTTCTGGCGCTCGAGCGCGGCCTCGTTGTCCTCGAGCTCCTCGCGCTTCTCACGAAGCCGGTCACGGGCGGCGTCGTAGTCGTCGAGGGTGGTGGCCCCCGACTCGGCCACGACGGTGGCGAGCACGTCGCCGTGGAGTTGCTCGGTGGGCTCGCGCAGGTCGGTGAGGATCGGGATCCCCGACGAACCGCTCGACACGAACCGGTTGATCGCCACGAACTCGACGGCACGTCGCAGCTCCTCGACCTCCTCGGCGAGCGCCTCGAGCTCGAGCTGGAGCCGTTCCTGCTCGAGCAGCAACAGTTCGAGCTGCGACTCGGCGGCGAAGAAGTCATCGGCAGCCTGGTTGGCCCGATCGCGGGCCGCGGCGATCTCGCGGGCGGCACGCTCCGCGGCCTCCTCGTCGGTCTGGGCGACGGCGGGCGCGGCGACGCCGGCCAGCAACACGGCGCAGCACAGTGCTGCGATGGTTCGACGGGCCGCCGTGGTCATACCGTCACGCAGCGTACCGTGTGTTGCAGTTGCGTTACGGGCATCCCCACACATCTGTATCGGCAGCTACACACGCTGACGTGAACGCGACCATGCCGCTCGAGCTGGAATCGATCGTGTTCGAGCGCGACGGGCGCCGGATCCTCGACGACATCACGCTGCACGTTCGAGCCGACGAGCACTGGGTGGTGCTGGGCGCCAACGGCAGCGGCAAGACGACGCTCCTGCGCATCGCCTCGATGTACGAGCACCCGTCGTCGGGCACGGTCAGGGTCCTCGGCGAGGAGCTCGGCCGGACCGACGTGCGGCGGCTACGTCGGCGTGTCGGTTACGCCTCGGCTGCGCTCGCCGGCGAGTTCCGGCCGACCCTCACCGCGGTCGAGATCGTGATGACGGCGAAGTTCGCCGCGCTCGAACCGTGGTGGCACCGGTACGACGAGACTGACCGTGCACGCGCATGTGAATGCCTCGAGCGGATGGGCGTCGGCCGCTTCGCGGACCGTTCGCTGGCGACGTTGTCGTCCGGCGAGCAACAGCGGGTCTTCCTCGCCCGGACGTTGATGAACGATCCGGGTGTGATCGTGCTCGACGAGCCGTCGGCGCGCCTCGACCTCGGTGGGCGGGCACAGCTGGTCGATGCGCTCGGCGACCTGGCGCTGCACGGCGCACCGTTCCTCCTCGTCACCCACCACGTCGACGAGATCCCCGACGGTGTCTCGCACGCGCTCCTCCTCCGCGACGGCACGGCGGTCGCGCAGGGCCCGATCGACGAGGCGCTGACGGGGGCGACGCTCAGCGACTGCTTCTCCATGCCGCTCGAGCTCGGCCGCCGGCCCGACGGTCGCTGGTCGACCTGGACGTCGGCCTCCGGCGGCTGACGGTCGGGCCGGACAGGCCTGGCCGCCCGCCGGGCTCACGGCGCGACGAGGCGCGTGAGTCCGGTGCGGCCGCGACGGATCTCCTCGTCGAGGACCCGCTCGAGGATGCCGCCGACCCACAGGCGGCCGTCGTAGGCCAGGTGCATCGTGACCTGGGTGCCTTCTTCGACCGGTTCGAGCTCGGCGCGCAGCGCCCACCGAGCATGCTCGCGGCCATCCTGCTCGGCGCGCTCGAAGACGGCCAGCCGTTCGTCGACGAGGTCGATGCGCTGCATCCGCAGCTGCTTCGATCGTGCGACCGGGCCGACCCGTGCCCGCAACTCGACCAGCCACGCCGGGCGGTCGGCCTCGCCGCCGTCGGGCACTGCCTGATGGACCAGCCCGAGCCACGACGGGTACGCGTCGAGGCGGGCGACGTGCGGGAACACGATGGCGGGTGCTGCCGGGACGACGACCGACTCGGAGGTTCGCATCTGGGTGGCGTCAGTGCTTCGGGCGGTCAGTGCCCCGGAACGCCCGCGCCAGCAACGGGCTGTTCACCTCGAGCAGGCCGTCGAGGTCGTCGCCCGTGTCGAAGTCCGGCTGCCAGGGCTCGGGGGCCGGCTCGTCGTACGCGTCGACCGGCTCGACATCCTCGCCGTCCGGTCGTTCGATCTCACCGGTCCCGTCGATCGTGAGCTGCTCGACGCCGCCGTTGCCCCGACGCCTCGCCCGCCGGGCCCGGGCCGGTCGCGCCGCTCGCTGCTCGTCGGGAGACGCCTTCGCCGCGAACAGGCGCGGCACGTCCTCGCGGAGATCGTCGAGCGTCCAACCACGGGGCACCACCATCGCGTCGGCGTGGCGGCGGCAGAGCACGTTCGGGTGGGGCGCGGTGGTGTCGGCGAGCGCCGCGATCCAGAACAGGAGGTCCTCGGGCACCATGCCGTACGCAACAGCGCCATCCTCGGAACATCCAGGACGTTCACACAGCCGCGACACGCCACGAATCTACCGGCCGCCCACGCCGCGAAGCGGTACCTCGTGCGGGGTCGCTCCTAATCGGGCGACATGTACGGCTTGTCGTGCTCGGGCGGCGGCGACTCGAGCGATGCCCGCTCGACGACGTGGAATCGTCGACCGGTCACCGCGTCGGGCTCGATGCGCACGATGTCGGGCTTGGGGGCCGCATGCCACGGGAACAGCGGCAGGTCCTCGGCCTCGAAGTACTCCATCATCTGCTCGACCTGGCGGGCACGGCCCTTGACGACGACGCTCCACGCATCGCCGGCCATCGGGTCGTAGCCGTCGATCTCGAACGCGACACCCTGACCGAGCACCGAAGCGGCGAGCTTCGTGCCCGCGCCGGTGCGGAACACGATCGTGTTGCCGTCGACGACGTAGTTGATCGGGAAGATATCGGGGTAGTTCGCGATCGAGATCGCGAGGCGTCCGACCTCGCCGGCGCGGAGCAGGCTCCAGCACTCGGCCTCGCTCAGCTCGTTCATGCCCTCGGGCAGGTGTGGCTCGCTCGTTCCCATACCTCATAGTGTGCCGGGCCCACCGGCGATGTCCAGTGACCAAGGTCCGCGCGGAGCGAAGGCGGATCGCCCGCACGAGGGCGGTCGCGCAGGCGGTGAACGATCGGCCGGAACCCGGGGCACCGCTGGCGAGCGCCCGCGGCGCAGGAACGTTGGCGGCGGCAAGTACCGCACCGCGCGGCCCACGGGAACAAAGAACAGACTGGCCCCAGCCTGGAGCACGCTCGACCCAAGCCTCCACGGACGTGCCGCTCAGCGGCGAGGACGATTGACCGCTGGCAGGTCAGGGGCGAAGATCGGTGGTGGAGGATCGATCGAACGATGGGCCTGATGAGCGACCGGATCTCTCAGACCCCTACGACCAGGGATCGGGTCGTGAGCTGCGACTCGGGGCCAAGGACACGATCGGCTCGGACGCGACGTCTTTGCTGCGGAGCTGACTTCAGGGTTCGCAGTGTGAACTGTCACGGCCTCTCGCCGGGAGGTGGACCTTGAGAGTCATCGAGCACCGGCGCTCGGCCGGCAAGGGGTCAGCGATCGTGTTCATACACGGTCTCGCTGGCAGCGGACACGGTTGGGGGAAGTTCCCGACTCTCGCCGTGCAGGACGTGCGGCTGAACGCTTGGGATGTCTTCGCCTTCGACTGGACGACTGGTGTATCACCATTGGCCGGCTTGTTGATTCCGTGGAAGCGGTTCCCGCAACTGAGCACCGTGGCGATCTCGCTCTCCACAACCCTTGACGTCGCGCTGGAGGGCTACGAACACCTTGCGCTCGTGGCGCGCGACGCTGGCGGGCTGGCCACAATGCGGGCCGTGCTCGACGATGATGTGGCGCGAGCACGATTGGCGGCGCTGGTCCTTCTCGGAGTGCCCTTCCGCGGGTTGAAGACCTACTGGTGGTATCCCACCTATCGCCTTCATGTCCAACTACGGGACCTCGCGGCAGGCAGCGAGTTCATCGCCCGGTTGGGTGCTGACTGGACCGAGAAGATCGGCGAGAACCCGCCGTTCTTGCTGCGCGCGGTGCATGGAGAATCTGAGGCAGCAGTGTTCCCGTCGGAGACGACTCTCGGAGGCTTCCCGAGCAGGTTTCGTGACGTCATTGGCTCGAGCCACACCAGCCCAGACGATGCCGACGACGCAACCTACACGTTCGTCTCGTCGCTTCTAGCGGACCAACCCTGCGGCGGGCCTGTGTTCGTGAGCTACGCCCACGAAGACCGCCCCATTGTCGAGCGCATCCGGAGCCACCTCGAGGGCTCGGGGGTCGACACCTGGGTCGACCAACACGATCTGAGACCCGGCGACAAGTGGCTGCTCGAGCTCGATCAGGCAGTGGATTCTGCCTCAGCGGTGCTCTTCGTCGTGTCGTCGAACTCACTGGAAGCGATCGAGCGAGACCGGTTCCTGAAGCGCGAGTTGCAGGACTGCCTGGAAGCGACGAGCCGTCGGCGGCGTCCATTGATTCCTGTCGTGGTGGGCGAGACGCCGTTGCCGCCGCAGCTCACGAAGTACCAGTGGGTAGACATCGACGATCCCCACGGGATGGAATCGCTAGTTGCAGCGCTCCGAGAACATGTGCCTCCCGCTGGCTCGGGAACGCGCACCACCCAGTAATCCGGCCTGCGCCTGGTCTGGGGCCAGGTCGACGTGAACCCCTACGTTCGCAGGGCGCACCGAGTCCGAACGGCGACGGGCTGCCATCGCAGAGCGAGACAGGCAAGTCGACAACCCACAGCATCGGTCGATGCTGAGGGGCCTGACACGAGGTGGGCGATATTGGACTCGAACCAACGACCCCTGCCGTGTGAAGGCAGTGCTCTAGCCATCTGAGCTAATCGCCCTTGCGAGGATGGGAGGCTAGCAGCCGGCCCTGCGAATCGCTCTCGCCGCGGATGCGCAACGGCCGACGCTGCGACCTCAGCCGGCGGTGATCGAGCCGACGGTCGTGCCGCCGCCGAACGGGATCGCGACGCACACGTAGCGGCCGCGCTGGGACTCCCACGTCGCGCGCGTCGGCGCCACGGGCACGAGGCCGAAGCGGTCGTCGTCCAGCGCCCCTGCGCACCGCTCCTCGATCGTGGCGAACAGCTCGTCGTCGTCGGGGTAGGGCCGGCCGCCGTCGGGGTTGAGGTCGCCGACCGCCACCGCCTCGGCCTCGTGCGGTTCGTCGCACGACGTGGTGTCCACGGCGTCGAGCTCGCCCTCGTCGCCGTCGGCATCGAGGTCGAAGCACGTGCCCGGCAGGAGGTCGACGATCGTGGTCTCGGACGACGACGTCGCGACCAGGATCACGGCGATCGCCACGGTCGCGATCGCGGTCACCGCCATCATCAGCCCGAGCAGGCCGCTCCGCCCCACGTCAGGCTCGGATGCAGACCGTGCCGAGCCCCAGCCGGTCGCGGTAGCCCATCGTGTCGGCGGGGCACCGGGCATCGGTCGGGATCACGAGGTCGACGACGATGTCGTCGCTGCCGGTGCAGGCGATCTCGCGCACGTCGCCGTTCGCCTCGATCTCGACGCAGGAGCCGTTGCGGAGGATGCCGTCGGGCGGCTCCTCCGACGGCGGATCGGTGAAGGCCGCCGCGACGAGCACGACCGCCGAACCGAACGCCGCCACGACAAGCATCAGCTTCCACGGGAAGCGCGCCGGCCCGGCCGGCGACAGCGGGGTGTGGCGTGGCGGCGCGGGCGCATCCCACTCGTCGGTCCAGTCGTCGCTCGCCGGGTCGGGGTCGGCGGTGGTGACGGTCGGTCCGGCGAGGGACCGGTCGTACACGGCCCGCCGACCCGGATCACAGAGGACACGGTAGGCCTCGTTGACCGACGACATCACGTCGCCCGGGTGCGCGCCCGCCCCGACACGATCGGGGTGGTGCCGGCGCGCCCGCTCGTGGTACGCCGCCCGGATCTCCTCGGGCGTCGCTCGGCGTGACACGCCCAGGACCTCGTAGTGCGTTGCGATCCGCCCAGGTTACGAGCGAAGCCGTGCCGACACGAGTGCAGCATCGGACCTCCGGCCTGAATCGGACGACCTGGCGGCGGTGAAGACAGTCGTGGCCGGAGGACACTGCCAGTCAGCGCATCCTCCGGCCACGTGGCGGTCCATGGCGTTCCCGCGGGCTCCGGGACCACAACCGTTGCCCACACCATGGTCGCTTGGCGAACAGTGTAGATCAGTATCGACGTTATGGCCGTGCAAGAAACCGGAAAATTCCGTCAGCTGATCAAAGCAGGCCCTGATCAGGGCGAACGCGAGACGTGACGACGGACACACCGTTTCGGAGCGACGCAGGGGCACACCGGCTGCTGCGACCGGTCGCCCACGCGCCGGCGTGGCGAGCCGTCACCGCCAGCTCGGCGCGCCGGATCGACCAGTATGTGGGGCATGTCTGATCCCGTCATCACGACCGTGGGGGTACCCCGAGAGCTCAAGACCGCCGAGCATCGGGTCGCCATGACGCCCGACGGCGTCCGCGAGCTCGAGCGTCACGGGATCAACGTGTTCGTCGAAGCCGGCGCCGGCGAGGGCGCCTCGATCACCGACGGCGACTACCGGGCCGCCGGTGCCGACATCGTGCCGACCGCCGCCGATGCGTGGTCGCAGCAGATGGTGGTGAAGGTGAAGGAGCCGCTCGAGTCCGAGTTCGCGTTCCTCCGGCCGGATCTGACCTTGTTCACCTACCTGCACCTCGCTGCGTACCCGGCCGTCGCCAACGCCTTGCTGGACGCCGGCACCACCGCGCTCGCGTACGAGACCGTGCAGACGGAGGACGGCGCACTCCCGCTGCTCGCGCCGATGAGCGAGGTCGCGGGGCGGCTCGCCACCCAGGCGGGCGCCCACTACCTGGAGCGCCACAACGGCGGCCGCGGCGTGCTGATGGGCGGTGCGCCCGGCGTCCGCCCGGCCAAGGTCGTCGTGCTCGGTGCCGGCAACGTCGGGTGGAACTCCGCGTGGATCGCCGCCGGCATGGAGGCCGAGGTGATCCTCATCGACAAGGACCTCGACCGCCTCCGCTACGTCGACCAGATCCACAAGGGCCGCATCATGACCCTGGCGTCGAACCGGGGGGCGATCGAACGCAGCATCGCCGAGGCGGACCTCGTGATCGGCGCGATCCTCGTGGCCGGCGGACGGGCGCCCGTGGTCGTCAGCGAGGACATGGTCCGGTCGATGAAGCCCCGCGCCGTGATCGTCGACGTCGCCGTCGACCAGGGCGGCTGCATCGAGACGATCCGCGAGACCACGCACGAGGAACCGACCTACGTCCAGCACGGCATCGTGCACTACGCCGTCGGCAACATGCCCGGCGCCGTACCCCACACGTCGACCTACGCGCTGACCAACGCGACCCTTCCGTACATCCTCGAAGTCGCGACCGAGGGCGCGGCCGGCGCCTCGCACCGCGACGCCGCGCTCGCGCTCGGGGTCAACACGGTCGGTGGTCGCGTCACCAACGGCCCCGTCGCCGAGTTCCTCGGCGTCGAGTGGGTCAATCCGCTCGCGGCGTTCGCGGGGTAGCTTCGGCGCCGATGCGATCCTCACTCGGCGAGCTGCTGGCGCTCGATCGGCCGCTGCTGGCCGACGGCGCGACCGGCACCAACTTCTTCGGCATGGGGCTCGGTCCCGGCGAGCCGCCCGAGCTCTGGAACACTGACCAGCCCGAGAAGGTGCGCCGGCTCCACGACGACTTCATCGCTGCGGGCGCCGACATCATCCTGACCAACACGTTCGGCTGCAACCGGTACCGGCTCCAGCTCCACGGCGCCGAGGACCGCACGCGGGAGATCGCCGAGGCGGCCGCGACGATCGCAGGCGCCGCAGCCGACGCGGTCGACCGCCCGGTCGTGGTCGCCGGGTCGGTGGGACCGACGGGAGAGCTGCTGGCGCCGCTCGGGACGATGACCGAAGCCGATGCCCGGGCCGCGTTCGTCGAGGAGATCGAGGGCCTTGCGGCCGGTGGCGCCGACGTCGCGTGGATCGAGACGAAGTCGGCGCCCGGCGAGATGCGCGCTGCGGCACAGGCGGCGATCGACGTCGGCCTGCCCTACACGGTCACCGGGTCGTTCGACACCGCCGGCCGCACGATGATGGGTCTGCGTCCCGGCGAGCTGGCCGATGTCTTCGCCGGGCTGCCGGTGGCGCCGCTCGCGATCGGCGCGAACTGCGGCGTCGGTGCCTCCGACCTCCTGGTCGCCATCCAGCAGATGGGCACCGACGACCACGTCGTCATCGCCAAGAGCAACTGCGGCATCCCGCAGTTCCGCGGCGCCGACGTCGAGTACACCGGCGACCCGCCGCTGATGGGACGGTACGCCACGCTCGCCGTCGACTCCGGTGCCCGCATCATCGGCGGGTGCTGCGGCACGTCGCCCGAACACCTCGCCGAGATGCGCCGCCGCCTCGACGAGCACGAGCGCGCGCATCAGCCGACGCTCGACGAGATCGTCGCCCACGTCGGGCCCCTCACCAACACCGCGGCCAGCGCCGGAAGTGACGATGCACCAACCCGCAACCGGCGCCGACGACGCGGCTGATCTCCGGCCTGCCGTGGCAGCGACACGGCACGTAAGGTGACGAGATGGCGACGTTGGCGACCGAGCTCGACCTCCCCGACCTCAGCTGGCTCGACGACCCGAGCATCCCGCACGAGGAGCATCGCCGCGCCACCAGCGAGGCGGCCGAGGAGCATTGGCTCGTCCGCAACATCTTCGGGTTCACCGTGCTGCACTACGACGACGTCGTTGCGATGCTCCGCGACAAGCGGTGGCACAGCGCGTCCGGTCAGATCCTCGAGCTGTCGGGCATCGACAACCCCGAATGGCTCGCCCGCCGCCGCACGTCGATCCTGTCGGCCGAGGGCGACGAGCACACGCGCCTGCGACGGCTGGTCGGGCCCGCGTTCTCGCCTCGTCACGCCGACGCGCTCCGGCCGTACATGCGCGAGGTGGTCAACGAGCTGCTCGACCCGATCACGCCGACGGGCACGGCCGACTTCGCGGTCGACTTCTGCGAGCCGTACCCGATCCCGATCATCTGCGAGCTCTTCGGCGCACCGAAGGAGGACTGGCAGCTGTTCTCGGACTGGGCGACCGACATCTTCCGGATCTTCAACGGCAACCTCGAAGAGGACATGCCGGCCATCATCAAGGCGCAGGACGAGCTCGACGAGTACG
>NZ_JASJCS010000085.1 GCF_030065885.1 Ilumatobacter sp.
CGTCACCGTCCGCCAGACGACGCTGAGCACGGGTGGCCCGCAGCCGGCAGGCGAGTGGACTCGTCGTTCGCCGGCCCGCGTCTCGTGGGCCCGTCGATCGGGGCGTCACCGTCGAGCTGCGCGCGCTCCTGATGAGCGCCGGCACCGGCGCAGCCCGTGGACGGAGCATGGCCTGTGGCCGGCCGGCGTCGGATCGTCGTCGCCTCAAGATCGGCCGTTGGCCCCTAGCGGGCGGCACAGCAGTGGCGTACGCGGTGGGGGTGGATCCCGATGAGAGGGAGGAACCATGCGCGCTCCAGTACGTGGTGCGGTCTGTCGCCGGATGGCCGTGATGACGACGATCGCACTGACTCTGACTGCCGGCTGTGGAAGCGGGAGCGACGACTCGACCGGCGTCACAACGGCCGCCGACGCAACGACGCTCCCGGCCGAACCTGCTGCCTCCGAGGCGGACGCCACGACGCCGCCTGCTGACGAGACCCGCGTGGCGCTCGTCTTCGTCGGGCACGGCGAGCCGGTCCATGTCGCGGATGGTGACGTTCCCATCAGCTTCCCCGACGGCAGCGAGTTCGGTCCCCACGGCGCGAGCCTGGGTGCACCGGTCGAGATGCAGCACACGGAGTGGGCGGCCGCCTACGACGAGATCGCGATGGCGATGACGTACATGTTCCCCGATGTGAACAACAACGGCGTCGAACACGAGATGGAGATCTCGCCTGCCGGCGACGTCCCGCCGTTCTTCACGTGGGAGGCGTTCCACGACGAGGTGATCGAGATCTATGAGTCGTTCGGCGACTACAGCCCGCACAACGATCGGATCGCCGAGCATGTCGCTGCTGTCGATGTGGCGTTCGACGGCGCCGATGTCGTCACCCATCTCGCCTTCCTCGATGCCGTGCCGCGCATCCCGGATGTGATGTGGGACATCGCCCAAGCCGGTGACTACGACGCTGTTGCCGTGGTTCCGCTGCTGCTCGCTACCTCGACCCACACCCAGGAGGTCGAGGATCAGATCGAAGAGGTCGCCGCACTCGTCGGTGGGCTCGACGTCGTCGTCACGCCGCCGTTCTACGAGGTGCCCGAGATGCGAGCCCACGTGAAGAACGCGGTGGTCAACATGGCGACCGAGCTCCGGGCATCGGTCCCTGACGATGCCAGCGACGAACTCATCGGTGTGGTCCTCGCCGCCCACGGCACGCCGTACGTGCCCGCCGATCCGTCGGCCGGGTGGAAGGAGGGCGAGATCTTCTCGAACCTCGGACCAACCGAGGACGAGTTCCATGACGAGATCGCCGCCGAACTGCACTGGACGACGCGCACCGGGCGCATGAACTACGACGAGCCGTCGATCGAGGAGTCGTTGTCGGCGTTCGAAGCGGATGGCATCGAGCACGTTCTGGTGGTCCCCTCGGCGTTCCCCACCCCGGCGATGCACACGATGTACGACGTCGCCACGCCGGCAGTCGGCCGGCCGGTGACGCCCGACGAGGGCGTCGTGGTCGTCGAGCGGCCATCGGGCATGCACGTCTACTACTGCGCCGACGGGTACGCCGACCTCGATGTCGGACGCGACGAGTTCCGAGCCGGCCTGACGTTCATCGCGCAGCGCGGCGTCGAGACGGTGCTCGGGCAGTCGTGAGGTAGTGCGTCGTCAGACGTCGAGCGCGAGTCCGGTTCGACACCGACCGGACCCTCGCACGGTCCGACGAGTTCGTCCACGTCGGGTGGGCCGTGAGCAGGCACGTCGGGGCAGCAGGCCGCCGACCGAGATGGCGATGCCCCCTGCTCCAGCCCGACCAGCGGGCGAGGATCGTGGGGTGCCGGCGAGATGAGTAGGAGGGCCGAAGGTACATGGACGTACCCGGTGACCGGCGCGACCATTGGAGTAGAGACGCACGTGGCACTCGACCGAGGAGGCACCATGGAGGTGCTGGCTGGGATTCTGGGCATGCTGATGCAGCTGGCGATCTTCGGGGTGATCGCGTGGGCGATCGTCCGCTTCTTGGGGTACCGCCGCGAAGCAGGTGAGGGGGCAGACGTCGATCGCGCCACGTCGGTCCGCCGCCTCTTCGTCTACGGACTCATGCTCGCGACGCTGATCCTCGGTGCGATCGGCACCACGATGATCGGCCGCACGCTCCTGACCTCCAGCTGGTCCGATGAGGAGCGCACGGAGCTCGCCCTCGGACTCGCGTTCACGCTCGTGGCCGGACCTGCGTACGCGTTCCTCGTGCGGTTCGCTCGCGGCCGCCTGCGCGACGATGACGGCGAGCGCACCTCCTTGGCGTGGGCCGCCTATCTCAACACCGCGCTCGCCTCGTCGCTGATCGTGGCCACCGTGACGGCCCACAACTTCCTCGCAGGGGTGTTCGGCGCCGACGAGTACGAGTGGCGGAGCATCGCACCGGTGGTCGTGTGGGCCGCGGTGTGGGCGATGCACTGGTTCTGGCTGCGACCCGCCCATGGTCTCCCCGGCGATCTGCACCTGGCGGTCGGGAGCTTGACCGGCCTGGTCACGATGCTGATCGGTCTCGGCGGTGTCGCCTACGTCGTCGGCGACGAGATCTACGCCTCGGTCGTCGAACGCCTGCCGGCCGGCCACGAGTCGCCAGGACTCGCGATCTGGCTCATCGCGACCGGGGTCGGGGCGGTCGTGTGGGCATGGCATTGGCTGGGGTACTACCTGAGGGCCGAGCGGACGTCGTTCTGGCACGTGTACGTGTTGCCGATCGGCACGCTGGGCGGCCTCGTCGCTTCGATCTCGTCCGGCGCCACGATCGCCTACTGGACCGCCGTCTGGTACCTCGGCGACCGGGAGATGGACCTGCCCAGCGAACACTTCGAGCACGTCTCGGTGGCCGCCGGGTTCCTGGTGGCCGGGATGGCCACCTGGTCGTACCACCGCATCGTCCTGCAGACGGGCGGCGCCGTCGACCGGTCCGAACCCCTCAGGTCGTACGACTATCTGATGGCGGCGTCCGGTCTCGTCGCCACGGTCGTGGGTGCCGCGCTCGCGCTCGTCGCGCTGTTCGAGTCGATCGCCGCCCGAATCACCGGCGACCCATCCGACGTGGCGAATCGCCTGATCCTGGCCGTCATCCTCGGTGCGATCGGGCTGCCGTTGTGGTGGACGTACTGGTCGCGGATCGGCCAGCACCTCGACGTCGACCCGATCGCCGAGATCGGCTCGCCGACCCGCCGGCTGTATCTCGTCGTGCTGTTCGGCGCCGGCGGCCTGACCGCGCTGATCAGCCTGATCGTGGTGCTGTTCGTCGGCATCGAGGATCTGCTCGACGGCACGTTCGGCGGCGAGACACTCGACTCCGCCCGGGTCGGGCTGGCACTCCTCGCGACCGTCACCGGTGTCGCCTGGTACCACCTCGGCGTGTTCCGATCGGACCGAGCCATCGCCGAGCAGCACGCCCCCGCCCCCGCGCCGCTGCTGCCACCGGCGCCGCTGCCGCCACCCGAGACCCACGTCGTCCTGATCGCTCCGCGCGGCGGTGAGCTCGCCGAGGCACTCGCGGCCGCAACCGGAGCGGTCGTCGAGACGTGGGTGCGCGAGGACGACATCCCGATGCCCGACATCGACATCGACGAACTCGTCACCCGCATTCTGGAGGATGCCGGCCACGAGGTCGCGGTCGTCGTGGGCCCGACGGGTGCCGACGTGATCCCCTACGTCGCGTGAGGAGCGACCCGTACGAGGGCGTCGGAGTCGTCACGGACGGGGACTAGGGTTCGGGCCGAGCCGCTCGAAGGGACTCCGAACATGAGCGACGCCAAGCCGCGGATCTACACCCAGAGCTTCGCGAGTGTCTACCCGTTCTACGTGCAGAAGGCTGAGAAGAAGGGTCGGGCCAAGCGTGATGTCGACAAGATCATCCGTTGGCTGACCGGCTACTCACAGCGCCAGCTCAACAGCAGGCTGAAGGCCGAGATCGACGTCGAGACCTTCTTCGGCGAGGCCCCCGAGCTCAACCCCGACCGTCGGCTCATCACCGGCGTCGTCTGTGGGGTGCGTGTCGAGGAGATCGAGGAACCGACGATGCAGGAGATCCGCTATCTCGACAAGCTCGTCGACGAGCTTGCACGGGGCAAAGAGATGGAGAAGATCCTCCGAGCAGCGTGATCGCTGAGATCGTCCGGTCCCGCATCGAGCGCTCGACCCCCCCCGAGACGGCAGCGCCTTCCGACGCGCTGGGGGTCCCGGTGCGCGGTGCGGTGCAGACGGTCGGCGAATCCGTCTACGACGACGCGTCCGCGAGGTCGGCGATGTCGGACATGATCTCGGCGAGCTCGTAGTCCTTCGGTGTATAGACCGCGGCGACACCGGCCTCGATGAGCTTCGGTTGGTCGTCCTCGGGGATGATGCCGCCGACGACGACGGGACACTCGATGCCCTCGGCCCGCAGCTTGCCCACCAGGTCGGGCAACAGCTCGAGGTGCGAGCCCGACAGGATCGAGACACCGATCACGTCGGGGTCCTCGTCGCGGGCCGACGCCACGATCTGGTCGATCGTCAGCCGGATGCCGGAGTAGATGACCTCCATGCCGGCGTCGCGCGCCGCCACCGCGATCTGCTCGGCGCCGTTCGAATGGCCGTCGAGGCCCGGCTTGGCGACGAGTAGTCGAACCGGGCCACCCGGCCGCGACTGCATGCGCGCCGCCAGTGCGGCGAGACCGTCGATGGCGCCGCCGCTCGCGCCGCCGACGCCGGTCGGCGCCCGGTACTCACCGAACGCCTCTCGCATCACGGCGCCCCACTCGCCGGTCGTCCCGCCCGCACGAGCCAGCTCGATGGTCGCGGGCATCACGTTCTCGTCAGTTGCCGCGACCCGGCGCAGTTCGTCGAGCGCAGCATCGACGGCCGCCTGATCCCGAGCCGACCGCCACGCCTCGACATCGGCGACCATCTCGGGGCCCACCGCCGGGTCGACCGTCAGGATCGCGCCCTCGCCGCCCAAGGGCGACGCAGCGGTCTCGGTGAAGTCGTTGACGCCGACCACCGTCTGCTCGCCGGCCTCGATTCGGCGGGTCCGCTCGGCCATCGAGGTGACCAGCCGCGACTTCAGCGTCTCGACCGCGGCGAACGCGCCGCCGAGGGCCAGCACGTCGTCGAGCTCGGCTTGCGCGGCGTCGCGCAGCTCGGCCGTCTTCGCCTCGACGACGTGCGATCCGTCGAACAGGTCGCCGTACTCGAGCAGATCGGTCTCGTGCGCAAGCACCTGCTGCATGCGCAGCGACCACTGCTGATCCCACGGGGTGGGCAAGCCGAGCGCCTCGTTCCATGCCGGCAGCTGGATCGAGCGGGCACGCGCCCGCTTCGACATCGTGACGCCGAGCATCTCGAGCACGATCCGCTGCACGTTGTTCTCGGGCTGCGCCTCGGTCAGCCCGAGCGAGTTGACCTGCACCCCGTAGCGGAACCGGCGAGCCTTCGCGTCCTCGACGCCGTACCGCTCGAGCCCGATCCGGTCCCACATCTCGGTCATCGCGCGGAGCTTGCAGATCTCCTCGACGAACCGGATGCCGGCGTTGACGAAGAACGAGATCGAGCCGAACACCTGGCCGAAACGGGCCTCGTCGACCTGGCCCGAGGCGCGCACCGCATCGAGCACGTCGATCGCCGTCGCCAGCGAGTAGGCGATCTCCTGCACCGGGGTCGCGCCCGCCTCCTGCAGGTGGTACGAGCAGACGTTCATCGGGTTCCATGCCGGTGCGTTCTCAGCGCACCAGGCGACCATGTCGACGATCAGCCGCCGCGAGGGGCCGGGCGGGAAGATGTACGTCCCGCGCGACAGGTACTCCTTGACGATGTCGTTCTGTGTGGTTCCGCGCAAGTCGGTCGAGGCCACGCCCTGCTCGTCGGCGTTGGCGACGTAGAGCGCCAGCAGCCACGACGCCGGCGCGTTGATGGTCATCGACGTGTTCATCTGGCCGGGCGGGATGCCGTCGAGCAGCGTGCGCATGTGACCGAGGTGCGCGACCGGAACGCCGACCTTGCCGACCTCGCCGGTCGCCAGCTCCGAGTCGGGGTCGTAGCCGGTCTGGGTTGGCAGGTCGAATGCGATCGACAGGCCGGTCTGGCCCTTCGCGAGGTTCGTCCGGTACAGCTCGTTCGACGCCTGCGCGGTCGAGTGACCGGAGTAGGTCCGCATCATCCAGGGGCGGTCACGGGGCTCGCTCATGTCATTCTCCAGGAAATCGTCGCGGTGCTCTCAAGGTCGCCGCGACCAGGACCGATACACAAAACGTCCGATCGAACTGCCGGCCCACGAGTCTCGTGGCGGGAACCTCCGATCCGGCAACTGGGACAAGCGGTCGGGCAAGAATTCGGTGCCGGTGGGTGGCGGCCCACCGGCACCGGGTATTTTTCGGCCGCTTGCGGGACAGGACGTCGCACCGCAGGCTCGCGACGGTCACGCATGCAGCGCTCACAGCGCGTCGGCGAGCCGTCGCAGGTACTCGTGGCGGCTGATGTCGACGGCGCCCAGCGATGCGAGGTGCGGGGTCGTCCACTGCACGTCGAGGAGTCGGCCGTCGGTCTGGTGGAGCCAGTCGACGACGTGCACGAGCGCCACCTTCGAGGCATCGGTCGCACGGTGGAACATCGACTCGCCGGCGAAGAACCCACCGATCCTGACCCCGTAGAGCCCGCCGACCAGTTCGCCGTCGGCATCGCTGCCATCGAGGTCGCCACCGGTGCCGTCGCTGCGTGCGTAGATCTCGATCGAGTGCGCCCAGCCGAGCTCGTGCAACCGCGTGTAGGCGTCGATGAACGCTCGGTTGATCCAGCCGCCGCTGCGGTCGGGTGCCGCACATGCGGACATGACCTCGCGGAACCGGGTGTCCATCCGCACGCCGTATCGGCGCACGCTGCGTCGCAGCGATCGGCTGACCCGGAGACCGTCGAGGGGCAGCACCCCGCGCGGGTCGGGCGAGAACCAGGCGATACGTCGCCGGTCGAACGGCATGGGGAACAGGCCGGTTCGATAGGCGGTGAGCAGCGTCCCGGGTTCGAGGTCGGCACCGAGTGCCACGATGTCGCTGTCATCGATCGGCCCGACCGTCGGCATGGTCCAGCGGCTCGGCGGCGGTTCGATCGGCGTGATGAGCGGCGTGGCGGGGAGATGATCGAACCGCTCGGCTCCCGCCCGCTCGCTCATGGTGACATCCTGCCACGCGGCCCGGCGGTGCGCTCACGATCGTCCGATCAGCCGTAGTCGTAGAAACCCGAGCCGCTCTTGCGACCGAGTCGGCCGGCGGCGACCATCCGGCGCATCGTCGGCACCGCCGCGTAGTGCGGGTCACGGAACTCCTCGTAGAGCGCGTCGAGGATCGCGACCGTCGTGTCGAGACCGACCAGGTCGAGGAGCTGGAACGGCCCCATCGGGAAGCCGCAGCCGCCCTTCATCGCGGTGTCGACGTCCTCCATGCTGGCCGTGCCGCTCTCGACGAGCCGGACCGCGTTGTTCAGGTAGGGGAACAGCAGCGCGTTCACGACGAAACCGGCGCGGTCCTCGACGAGCACCGGGTCCTTGCCGCAGTGCTCGGCGAACGAGGTCGCGGCGGCGATCGTCTCGTCGCTGGCGGTGATCGGGCGCACGATCTCGACGAGCGACATCGCCGGCGCGGGGTTGAAGAAGTGGATGCCGCACACCTGCTCGGGCCGCTGCGTGGCCATCGCGAGGTCGATGATGGGCAGCGTCGAGGTGTTGGTCGCGAGGATGCCTTCGGGCTTGACGATCTGCTCGAGCTCGGCGAAGAGGAACCGCTTGACCTCGAGGTCCTCGACGACGCTCTCGATCACGAGATCGCAATCGGCGAGCTGGCCGAGGTGGTCGGTGACCCGGATGCGCGACATCGTCGCCTGGCACTCGCCGGCCTCGATCTTGCCCTTCGCGACCTTGCGTTCGAGGCCGGACGCGATCTTGTCGCGCACGGCGTTGGCCCCCTCGAGCGTCCGTGACCGGACGACGACGTCGTGGCCGGCGCTGGCCGCCACCTCGGCGAGGCCCGACCCCATGATGCCCGACCCGAGAATGCCCACCTGGAGGATCTCTGCCATGACTCGACGGTAGTTACCTGCGGGTAACTCGGGCAAGTGCCGATGGTCCCGGACCTCGTCGGCCCGGCCCGCCCGAGCCCGATCAACGCGTGAGCTTCTTGCGGACATAGTGCGCAAGAAGCTCACGCGTTCGATCGCAGGTGGGCAGTTCCGTGTGGGGCGGGTGGCGGCGTACGATCGCCCACATGACCGGGACTCTCGTGTTGCAGGGTGGTGGTCCGTTCGTGGCCAACGACGACCTCGACCAGCGGGTGATGAGCGGCATCGACCGGATCGTCGTGCTGCCGACCGCCGACGCCTACGAGCAGCCGGCCCGCATGATCGAGGCCGCGACTGCATGGGGTGAGCGCCTCGGCATCCAGGTCGACGCACTGATGGTGCTCGTGCGGTCCGACGCCGACGAAGCCGCCGCAGCGACGGTGGCTGGTGCGCCGGCGGTATTCCTCGCCGGTGACTCCTCGAGCCACCTCCGCAGCGTCCTGAAGGACACGCCGCTCTTCGACGCCCTGACCGGTGTGCTCGAACGTGGCGGCGTGCTCGTCGCGGCGGGCGCCAGCGCCGCCGCGTTGTGCGACCCGATGACCGACAGCAGGGGCGGCGGCTTCACGATCGGTCTCGGGCTGGTCGACGGCCTCGCGGTCATCACCGACGCAGAGACCTGGCCGACCGATCAGATCGAGCGGACGCACCACCTCGCCGACACCACCGTTGTCGACCTGCCGACCGGTAGCGCGCTGGTCCGCACCGGCGACGGCTGGGAGGTCGTCGGCGACGCAGCCGTCCACGGCGACCTCCCGACCTGACGTTCATTCGGGCTTCACCGGACCGACCAATCGGATCCGGCTACGAGCCCACGCGGCCTGCCACCTCTCCGAGCTCACTGCCGCCGCAGCGGCGCCGTGACGCCGCCGCTTCGACGCTCGCCCACCTACGACGACGCTCGCCGATCTCGCCGGAAGCCATGCCCCGGCGCGTTGTCGGCGTCGAGCGGACGTGATGTCACTTCGTGGACCGATCCGATGGCCGATACTCGACGTCACCGGTGAACGTCCACAGCGTGGAACCCGGCGGGAGGTCGAACAAGGGGGTGTCGTCACTGGGGATGTCCCCTTGCATCAGGATCGTGCCCTCGCCCGAGGCGTTCGCGAAGCGCCCGGTTCCGTGGTCGACGACCCAGGTGCCCTCACCCTCGAAGCCGTCCCATTCGTCCTCGATGAGGTCACTGAAGATGATCTCCCAGGGCAGGATGTGCGCCAGGACCAGCATGTCGCCGTTGGCGGCGGTGAAGGTGGTCGTGCCCTCGCTGTAGCCGACGGGCGGGCCCATCGGGAAGTGCGAGCACTGCGTCAGGGCCATCTCGAAGTGGCCGAGGTGGTGCATCTGTCCCGTGCCGTTGCTGAAGAACACCCATTCGGCCCACGCCGGGCAGTCGAGCGGCTCTTCCGGTGTCGGGAAGATGCGCCCATTGTCCAGCGCGAGCACGCTCTCGTCGATGTGGAGCGTGCGGAGGGGTTGGTTGCCAGCCGCCATGGCGGGGCCGGCGGTCGCCATCATCACGAGCGCCGTGGCACCGATGATGCGAGAGAGTCGCTTCATCGCGCTCTCCTTTCTCTGGTCCGCACCCGGGGGGGCGGGGTACGGGAGGGCGCGCACTCGCACCCTCGAGTCAATTGAACGCCCGGGCGGCGGTCCGCTCAAGCGAACTCGGTCACATCGGCGGGCTCAGTGCTTGGCGCTCGGCGGGTGGTCCATCTTCATGTAGACGCCGCCGGCCTCGAGCTCGTCGAGCATCTGGTCGAGTCGCTTGCGGCGGGTCTCAGGGCGCTTCGCGCGCTCGATCCACCCGAGGTAGTCGTTCTGCTGGTACGCCGGCCGCGCCCGGTAGTCCTCGACGAGGTCACGTGCCTCGAGCTCCGCGAGCACGTCGGGCGGCATCGGCTGACGTGCTCGGCGCGCCATCACGTCGCACTCTCCGGGAGCAGGGTCCGTGCGGTGAGCGTGCGCACGGAACGGATCCGTTCGATCGCGTCGGCGCCCCAGCGGTCCTTCGTGAGCAGTCGGAACTTCGCGTCGATGTCGCCGCGGGTCAGCGGTGCGTGCATCGAACCCCGCTGCCCGTGCACGGTCCGCTCGAGCACGGTGCCGTCGGTGAGCGTGATCCGCACCCGGCCACCCATCTTCCAAGCGTAGGTCGCGTCGAAATCCGGATGCGGGCGGATGCTGCGCACCTTGGCCTGGAGTGACGCGATCGCGTCGTCGGTGATCCGGCCGGCGTCGAACGTCGCCGGGTCGGCGGGGTCGGTCAGGATCGCGGCCGCGATGTTGAACTCGGCCGAGTACTGCGCGGCCATCACCGACGCGGTGCCGTCCATGCTGTTCTGCGTGGCGGCCTTGGTCGGGCCCTCGGCGTCGATGTGGGCGATGCGATCCGGGGTCAGAGCGTGCTCGGCGCGCAGCTCCTCGGCTGCCTGCACCATCGGATGGATGTCGCTGCACGACGGGTATGGCTTGACGGTGATCTCGTCGATCATCCAGCGCTCGCCCAAGCGATCGGTCAGTCGATCGACGTGTGGGTCGTCGGTGAACACGCGGCAGAACCCGTACTCGCCCGCCAGCCCGTCGCTGGACCCCTCGAAGCTACGATCGGCGAGCAGCGCCGCGGTGAGCCCGCCCTCCGCGGCGCGTCCGGCGTGGAGCCGCTTGGCCATCCCGCCCGACGCCGCGAACTCCATCGTGCCGGAGGCGAGCGACGCCGCGATCCCGAACGCGTGGTTCATCGCCTCGCCGTCGAAGCCGAGCAGGCGCCCTGCAGCGGCGGCGGCGCCGAAGACGCCCGACATCGACGTGGGGTGGAAGCCGCCCAGCATGTGCGAGGCGGGTCCGACCGCGATCCCGGCGCGGCCCATCGCCTCGTACCCGATCACGATCGCCTCGAGCAGCTCGCCGCCGGACGCGTCGAGCTCCTGGCCGAGTGCGAGCGCTGCAGGAACGACCACGGCACCCGGATGGCTGATCGCTTCCTCGTGCACGTCGTCGAGCTCGAACCCGTGCGCCGACGCTCCGTTGGCGAGCGCGGCCATCGCCGGCGCGGTGCGGGTTCCACCGACGATCTCGCAGGGCCCGTCCGCACCCGTCGCCGCTGCATGGGCGATCACCGACTGCGACCACGGCAGGCGCGACCCGTACACGATGGCGCCGAGGGTGTCGACCAGGCAGTCGATCGCTGTGCCGGTGAGCCGGTCATCGACCCGTCCGTCGAGCCCCGCCAGGAAGTCGGCGAGCCGGCGCGAGGGGGTCACGGCTCGCCGAGCGCGCGCAGCGCCAGGTGCTGCAGGTGCGGCACGGCGTTCTCGTGCTGGACGTCGGCGGTGCCGCTCGGGTCGACCATCAGCGGCCCGGGCCGGTAGCCCCGACTCGACATGTTGCGGTGCACCGACTCCATCAGCCCGAAGTCCTCGGCGACGGTCGTGTTCCAGTCGAGGTCGATCACCTCTTGCTGGGCGACGGTCGGCTCGTCGGTGTCGAACCACCACTCCCTGATCAGCAGCGTCCGATCGACGGCGAGCGGCACCCACCGGAACGTGTTGAGCACGCGACCGGGATAGCACTGGATCGAGCTGACCGGCCACGTGAAGAACGAGCCGTAGTCGGCGCTCTCGCCGGCGAGCTCGTACGTCGCATCCTCGGCGGTGACGGCCTTCGCGCTGTGGACCACGTTGTGGCCGCTCGGCGTGATCACGAACGTCGTCGGGTCGACGACGCCGCTCGTGAACGCCTGGTGCACGTTGGGGCAGTGGTAGCACTCGTTGTAGTTCTCGATCGCGATCTTCCAGTTCGCCTCGAACGTGTGGGTGAGGCGCGCCGTCAGGCGCCGCTCGCGGGCGTCGGGTGCGAGCTCGAGCAACCGGTCCTCGATGCCCGGTGCGTACTCGGCGAGCGGCATGGCGTCGAGGTCGAGGTTCAGGAACACGAAGCCGGCCAGCTCGTCGACGTTCACCCGCGGGACGCAGATGCCGCCGAGCTCGTCGGCAGCGATCCGCCGGGCGCGGGTGAGGTTGCCGGCGAGGTCGTAGGTCCAGGCGTGGTACGGGCAGAGGATCAGTGGGAGGTGCGTCGTGCCGTCCGCCACGAGCTCGTGGCCGCGGTGCTGGCAGACGTTGTAGAAGCCGTGGATCCGCTCGCCGTCGTTCGTCACGAGCACGCGCTCGCGGCCGATCGTCGCAGTGATCAGGTCGCCGGCGTTCGCGAGCTGCGAGACGTGACCGACCATCTGCCACGTGGTCGCGAAGATGCCGTCGAGCTCGCGCTCGAACACGTCGGGGTCGGTGTAGTACCGACCGTCGATCGCCCGCGTCGAGGTGTCGGTCATGGCAGCTCCCCCGGTGAACGCGTGAGGTTGTTGCGGCGTATGTGCGCAACATCCTCACGCGAATCGAGGTGGCGGGTCGTCGTCATCATTGCGATCATGGAAGGTCGGCGAGCGCGGCGACGAGGCGGTCCATGTGCTCGCGGAGGTTGACGTCGCAGCGCAGGAAGCGCTGGTCGAGCCCACGGAACGACACCGAACCGTCCTTGACGATGACACCGCGCTCGAGCAGGCCCTCGAAGACCTGTGTCGAGCCGATGTCGGGGTCGAGGATCTCGACGAGGAAGAAGTTCGACGCGCTGCCGGGCACCATGCGGAACCGGTCGAGTGCCTCGAACCGATCCTGCACGTAGCCGCGACTGTCGATGATCGTCGCCACGGTGCGCTCGACGTGCTCGTCGTCGTCGAGCGCCGCGATCCCACCGGCGAGCTGGAGCTGACCGATGTTCCAGGTCGGTTTCACCGCCAGCAGCGCATCGACGATCGACGGTGCGGCGATGCCGAAGCCGAGCCGCAGCCCGGCGAGCCCGAACGCCTTCGAGAACGTGCGCAGCACGATCAGGTGCGGGTAGTCGTGTGCGAGGTGGATGTAGCCGGGGCCGCCGGAGTAGTGGACGTACGCCTCGTCGAGCACGACGAGCGCGTGCGGGGCCGCCTCGACGATGCGGCGGACGTCGGCCTCGCTCATCCACGTGCCCGAGGGGCTGTGCGGGTTGGTGACGAAGACGATCCGCGTCGCCGGCGTGATCGCGTCGATGTAGGCGTCGACGTCCATCGCCATCGTTCCGCGGTCCGTCGCCTGATGGGCGAGCACCGGCACCCGCCCCTCGGCCTCGGCGAAGAGGTGGTAGATCGGGAAGCACGGACCCGGCATCAGGATCTCCTCGCCGGGTTCGCAGAACGCACGGATGATCAGTGCGATCACCTCGGTCTCGCCCGAGCCGCAGATGACCTGGTTCGGCTCGTAGCCGTACGTGTCGGCGATCTTCTGGCGCAGCGGCTCGGCGGTCCACGAGGCGTACAGGTGCATCGACTCGATCGCCTCGGCGACCGCCGCCTTCGCCTTCGGCGAAGCGCCGTACGGGTTCTCGGCCGAGCCGAGCTTCGAGATCTCGGCCGGCGAGATCCCGTACCGCTGCGCGACGTGGTCGACCGGCAGCCCAGGAACGTAGTACTCCGGGTTCTTGAGTCCGGGGTGGGCGAGGTGCATCAGATCCTCCTGGTGTCAGCGTGGGTGAGCGGCGAAGCGGAGCCGAGCCGGCCGGGCATCGTCACCCTGCCGAAGTGGGTGAGCGGCGAAGCAAGGCGGAGCCCGGTCATGGGCGGTACTCGGGGTTCTCGAGTCCGAGGTGGGCGAGGTGCATCGGATCCTCCTGATCCTGTCGTGCTGGCCGATCGGTCGTGCTGGTCAGTCTTGGTAGATGTTCGCCTGGCGGCGGTTGTCGTGGAAGGCCTCGATCGCGGTCGCGACGTCGTCGTGCGACTCGGCGACGACGAACGCCAGGAGCGTCTCGAGCAGGGCGGTGGCGGCGATGTTGGACGAGAAGGGGAGCGGCGAGTCGTTGGGCACGACGAACGCGTGGGTCGAGAGTGGCACGATCGGCGATGCATGGCTGTCGGTCACGACGATCACCGGCACCGAGCGCTCGACCGCGAGCCGAACCGCTTCCACCACCTCCGAGCGGTACGGGCTGAACGTCATGGCGACGAGGACATCGCGCCCGTCCATGCGAGCCACGTCGTCGATCGCGAGCCCGATCACCGGGATGGCGGTCACGTTGTCGACCGCCATCGACGCCACGTAGGCGAAGTTCTCCGCGAGCGTTCGGGCGGTGCCGACGCCGAGCACGTTGGCCCGGCGAGCCTCGTCGATCAGGTCGGCCGCGGCCCTCAGCTCGTCGGCGTCGGCGCTCGCGAACAACGACTCGACGTTGGCGAACGCGGCACCGGCCATGTCGGCGAGCAGCGAGCCGTGGCTGCCGCCCTGGCTGATCGTCTGCAGGAAGCGGGCGCGGTCGGGGAACGACAGCGTGCCCTCGGCGGCGTTCTGCCGGAACGGGGTACGGAGGTCGTCGTAGCCGTCGAAGCCCACGGCCCTCGCCATGCGGACGAGCGTGTTCGGTTTCACGCCTGCGGCGTCGGCGATGCCACGCATCGAGGTGACGGCGATCTCGCCGGGGTTGTCGAGGACGTAGACGGCGGCCTGACGCACCTGGGGTGAGAGGTCGTCGAGCACCGACGACAACGCACCCAGGATCTCGGTGGGCTCGGACGGAGTCGGCTCGACGAGGGTCATGCCAGGAGCGCCTCCTCGAACGGGAACGTCGACAGGCGCTCCGCTCCGGTCGGCGTGACGAGGTACATGTCCTCGAGCTTCACACCGGGGCCACCGCGATCGGAACCGACGAAGCTCTCCACGGTGAGGACGGCGCCGGCGACGAGCTCGCCGTCGTAACCCTCTCGCCCCCAGTCCTGGGGGTAGACGATGCGCGGGTACTCGTCGGTCATGCCGATCCCGTGCGCGAGGCACGTGTACCGGTGGGCGACGAACTCGTCGGCCTGCCGGAACGACTTCTCGGAGAGCTCGCGGAACGTCCGTCCCGGTTCGATCAACTGAGCGTTGTGCGCGAGCTCGTCGCGGGCGCGCCGGTAGCGGTCGCGCTGGCCGGCGGTGGGCGCCGCGTTCCCGGCGACCCATGTGCGCGAGATGTCCGCGGAGTACCCGAACGGTCCGACCATGTCGGTGTCGACGGCGACGAGGTCGCCCGCTTCGACGATGCGCTCGGACGACTGCTGGTACCACGGGTTCGTTCGCGGGCCGCTGCACAGCATGCGACCGTCGATCCAGTCGCCGTCGTGGGCGATGTTGATCTGGTGCAGCAGGGCGAGCAGCTCGTTCTCGCTGACGCCGGGCGGCTGGGCGCGGAGCTCGCCGAGCGCGAGCTCGGCGACGGCGACCGAGTGGCGGATGCACGTGATCTCCTCGGCCGACTTGACGTACTTGGCGCGCTCGACAAACGGCTCGGCATCGACGACGTCGAACCCCGCCTCGGCCAGCGCGAGCGACGCCGACGGATTGACCGGCTCGAGCGCGACCCGGGCGCGTCGACCGGCTGCGGACACGACGTCGTCGACGAACCGGGTGACCCGACCGCGCTGGTCGAGCCCGCCGTCGAAGCCGTTGAGGCCGTGCGTCGGCCCGAACGCGTCGATGACGTCGTGGTCGGTCGCGTACGCGCCGTACATCGTCAGCGCGCCGTCGGCGGTCACGAACAGCGTGTAGGTCGGGATGTGCGACTGGTAGGGGAGGTACTCGCGCCAATCGGCGGTGTAGCGCAGGCTCACCGGGTTGGTGAGCACGGCGAGGTCGACGGCGTGCCGCCGCATCTGCGCCGTCAACCGCGCCAGCCGGTACGCCCGCAGTGCGTCGAGGTCGACGTCGGGTCGTGGCAGGGACGGCTGGGGCGACTGGGACAGCACGGCCATGGTGGTGCAAATGTACCAGAGCGCCTCACAGATGGTACGGTCGTCCGCCGTATGGCAGTCCCTCAATCGGCGCGGGTCGTGATCGTCGGCGGCGGCATCACCGGCGCCAGCCTCCTGTACCACCTCGCCCACGAAGGGTGGACCGACACGCTGCTGGTCGAGAAGGCCGAGCTCACGTCGGGGTCGACGTGGCACGCCGCCGGTCAGGTCACGCACTCGGTGTCGAGCTACACGCTGGCGCACTTCCGCAAGTACGCCTGCGAGCTGTACGCGTCGCTGGAGGGCGAGACCGGGGTGGCCACCACGTGGCACCCGTCGGGGAGCTTCCGGGTCGCGTACGAGCCGGTCGAGGTCGACTGGCTGCGCGGCCAGCTCGGCGTGGCCGAGTACGTCGGCAACGAGATGGAGTGGGTCGACAAGGCCTTCATCGCCGAGCGTCACCCGTTCTACGACGTCGACCAGATCGTGGGGGCCGTGTGGACGCCGAACGACGGCCACGTCGACCCCACCGGCGCCACCAACGCGATGGTCGCCGCGGCGCGGGCGAGGGGTGCCGCCGTCAGCCGCCGCAACCGCGTCGTCGAGATCGACCGTCGGCCCGACGGCTCGTTCGACGTCGTCACCGAGCGGGGCACCGTGCACGCGGAGCACGTCGTCAACGCGGCCGGGTGCTACGCCCATCAGGTCGCGCAGATGGTGGGGCTGTCGGTGCCGATGGCCAATGCGCTCCACAGCTACCTGATCACCGACGCGGTGCCCGAGTTCGCCGACCTCGACCGCGAGCTGCCCGTCGTGCGCGACGACTACCTGTCGGGCTACGTCCGGCAAGAGCAGCAGGCGGGCCTGATCGGCATCTACGAGCAGTCCGACGCCGAAGCGGCCTGGCACGACGGGCCGGACTGGGGTCTCGAGAACCCGCTGTTCCCGGCCGACTTCGACCGGATCGGCGCCTGGCTGGCCCGGGCGTTCGAGCGCGTCCCGATCCTCGAACCGCTCGGCATCAAGCAGGTCATCCGCGGCGCGATCGCCCATACCCCCGACGGTGAGCCCTTGCTGGGGCCGTCCGGTGTGCCGAACTTCTGGCAGTTCGTCGGGGTGCAGGTCGGCATCGCCGACGGACCGGGCCTCGGGCGCGAGCTCGCCCGCTGGATGGTGCACGGCGAGACCGACGTCAGCGTCCGGGCCTACGACGCCCGCCGATTCGGCTTCGTCCGGGCCGGCGACGAGCTGCGGTACGGCCGCGTCAAGGGCTGCGAGGACTACGAGTACCGCCACCAGACGCCCGTCCCCGGGCTCGAGCACCCTGCCGCGCGGCCCTACCGCACGACGCCGCTGATCGAGCGGTTCCGCGAGCGCGGCGCCGTGTTCACCCAGGTCTACGGGTGGGAGCGGCCGAAGTGGTACCCGACCGTGGCCGGCCTGCCGCAGGAGGACGTCGTGGCGTTCCGCCGCACCGACTGGTTCGAGCCCGTGCGCGAGGAGTGCCGCGCCGTGCGCGAGCGGGTCGGCATCCTCGACTCGACCGCCTTCGCCAAGTTCGATCTCGTCGGACCCGACGCGGCCGCCGTGCTCGACGGCCTGATGACCAACAAGGTCCCCGCCACGGGCCGGATCGGGTTGTCGTACCTGCTCACGCCGAGCGGTCGGATCGAGGGCGAGATGACCGTGACACGGCTCGCCGACGACCACCTCTATCTCGTCTCGGCGGCGGTCGGTGAGATCAAGGACCGTGAGTACTTCCAGACCCACTGGCCGGCGGGCGCAGACGCCGAGTTGCGCGTGGTCTCCGACGATCTCGGCGTGATCGCACTGGCCGGCCCGCTCGCCCGCGACCTGCTGGCGCGCTGCACCGACGCCGATCTGTCCAACGACGCGTTCCGCTGGCTCCGGGCGCGGACGATCTCCGTGGCCGGCGTCGACGTGCGTGCGCTGCGGGTCGGCTTCGTCGGTGAGCTCGGGTGGGAGCTGCACGTGCCGACCGCCGACCTGGGCGTCGTGTACGACGCGCTCTGGGAGGCCGGCCAGGACCTCGGCGTCGCCAACGTCGGCAACCACGCGCTCGACTCGCTGCGGATGGAGAAGCGCTACATGATCAGCCGCGACCTCACGCACGACGTCGGACCCGACGAGGCCGGGTTGCACCCGTTCGTGAAGGTCGACAAGGGCGACTTCGTCGGTCGCGAGGCGCTGCTCGCGCGCCGTGCCGCCGCCGAGTCGGGCGAGCACCCGTATCGCTGGCAGCTCACCTACCTCGCTGTCGACACCGACATGGCCGAGGTCCACGGCAGCGATGCCGTCTACGCCGACGGGCGGCCGATCGGCATGGTGACGACGGGTGCCTACGGCTTCAGCGCGCAGCAGGGCCTCGCGTTCGCGTACCTCGCGCCCGAGTACACCGAGCCCGGCACCGAGCTCGAGGTGCGCGTCATCGGCGACTTCCGTCCGGCACGGGTGCTCGGCGAACCGATCTACGATCCGACGAGCTCACGGCTCAGGATGTGACCCGAGGGAGGGCGAGGCCGATGACGCAGGTGCAGCAGGTTCACCGCCGCTACCACTCGTACGCCGGCTTCGTCACGACGCCGCAGTACTTCGACGACAGCCCCCAGCAGTTCCTCCAGGTCGCACCCGCCGGCACCGGCGTCCTGCAGCGCGTCAACCACATCGCCGACTACGAGTACGAGCTCGGGCAACGCGCCGACAACTTCGGGCTGCTCGAGGAGTCGGCGATCTGTCTCGGGCGCTCGCACTGCCAGGTCATCGGCCAGGTCGGCAGCAACTGGGTGCACTGCAACGGCACGTCGCCGTCCGACATCGAGCGGATCTGCCTCGACATCTCCGACAAGGCCGGCGCCCGCTTCTTCATGGCGGGCCACTGCCTCGTCGAGGCGCTGCGGGCGCTCGGCGCCAGGACGATCACCGTGGCCAACGCCTACTACCGGACCGACTGGTCGGCCGGCATCAATGGGTACCTCGAGGCCGCGGGCTTCGAGATCCTGTGGGCAGGCGATCTGGTCGATCAGGGTCTCGTGGCCGACGAGCACGAGAAGCTGCGGATCGAGGCCGAGACGCTGTGGGACTACCCGAACCACCTCATGATCGCGGCAGCGGCCGACGCACACGAACGCGCGCCCGAGGCCGATGCGGTCGTGCAGACCGGCGCCGGGTTCCGGATGCTTCAGGTGGTCGACGCGGTGGAGGGGCAGACCGGCACGCCGGTCGTCGCGTCCGACTTCGCCCTGTACTGGGCGATGCTCGACCACCTCGGCCTGCCGGCGGCCCCAGGCCACGGCGCGTTGCTGGCGACGTTGGGCGGCTGACGCGATGCGGCAGATCTTGGCGCTGTGGGCGGTGCCGCGATCGACCTCGACGGCGTTCGAGTGGATGATGCGCACGCGCGGTGACATGGAGTGCTTCCACGAGCCGTTCGGCGAGGTCTGGTACCAGGGTGAGGAACCGCTATGGCCGCGGGCGACCGCCAACAGCGTGCGCACACCCGGGCTCACCTACGAGTCGTGCTGGGCGGCGCTGACGTCCGCTGCCGAGCGCGGACCGGTCTTCATCAAGGACTTCCCGCTCTACATCGACACGCTCTGGACCGACGACTTCCTCGCGCACTTCCGGCACAGCTTCCTGATCCGGGATCCCCTCAAGACGCTGATGTCGATGTATCGCAAGTGGCCCGACTTCCACATCAAGGAGACCGGCTTCGCCGAGCAACGCGAGCTCTTCGATCGGCTCGCCGACCAGCACGGCGCGCCGCCGCCGGTCATCGACAGCGACGACCTGCTCGAACGCCCGGCCGAGCTCGTCGAGGCGTGGTGCCACGCCGTCGAGATCCCGTTCATGGCCGAGGCCCTGCGGTGGGAGCCCGGGCCGCGCGACGAGGTGAGCTGGTGGGACGGCGGCTCGTTCCACGAGAACCTCCGGAACTCGCGTGGTCTCGAACCGCAGCCGCGTGTCGATGTCGACCTGAGCGAGGCGCCCGAGCGGGTCTGGGAGGCGTACGACGTGGTCGAGACGCACTACCGCCACCTCTGGCAGCATCGGATCCTGGCGTGAGCGCCGGGCATCGGCCCGCGACGCGCGCCGTCGGCTTCGTGACGCCGCCGCGATGGGTCTCGCCGTCGCCGGTCGAGTTCGCGTCGTCGGTCGTCGAGCCGGTCGTGGCGCAGCAGTGCTTCCCAGACCTCCCCGACTTCGGCTACACGCTGGCAGAGGTCGCGGCCGCCCGCACGGCCTGCGAACGTGCCGCCGCGATGCTCGGCGAAGCGGGTTGCGCGGCGGTGGCGATGGAGGGCACGCCGTTCGCCTGGGCGGGCGGCTCGGGCGAGGCCGGCGCTCGCGGTCGGGTCGCATCGATGGCCGACGCGGCCGGCGTCCGAGCCGTCATGGCAGCGACCGCGATCGTCGACGGGCTTCGTGCGCTCGGCGTCGAACGTGTCGCGCTGTGCCCCACGTACTACCCGCCCGACTGGCGCGACGCCTGGAGCGGTTTCGTCGCATCGTGCGGGTTCGACGTGGTGTACTGCCGCACGATGGCTGACCAGGGGATCACGAGCGCGATCGACGACCTCGATCAGTTCGGCTGGGCCACCGGTCCCGACCGCATCGTGGCCGCGATCGAGCGCTGCGCCGAGGTCGACGACACCGCCGAGGCCGTGGTCGTCACCGGTGCCGGCTGCCGGACGACGCCGATCATCGACGACCTCGAACGGCGCGCCGGTCGGCCGGTGCTCGGCGCCGACGGTGCGTTGTTCTGGGCGCTGGCGCAGGCCGCAGGGTTGACGCTGCGCGCCGGCGCCGTCGGTGAACTCACCCGGGCGGCCGCCTGATGGCGACGACCATCGCCGACATCGTCGGCTCGGACCTCTGCATCGGGTGTGGACTCTGCGAAGCCGTCACCGGCGGGAGGGTGCGGATGGAGCTGACCGGCGCCGGGTCGCTCCGGCCGGTCCCCCTCGACGGCTTCCGCTCCGAGGAGGAAGTGCAGCTCGTCACGGCATGCCCGGGCATCGTGGCGTCACCCCGGGCCGAACCCGGGCAGCCCGTCGATGACGTGTGGGGGTCGTACCGCTCGATGTCGTACGCGTGGGCGGGCGATCCCGACGTTCGCTTCCGGGCGGCGACGGGCGGCGTGCTCACGGCGCTCGGCACGCACCTGCTCGCGGACGGCCAGGTCGCCTTCGTGCTGCACGTCGGCGCCGACCCCGAGCACCCGGTCCGGTCGAGATGGGTGATCAGCGAGACGCCCGCCGACGTGCTCGCCAACTCCGGGTCGCGCTACGGTCCGACGGCGCCACTGGCGGGGTTGTGCGCCGCACTCGATCGGCAGGAGGCGTTCGCCATCATCGCCAAGCCGTGCGACCTCTCGGCGGTCCACTCGTTCTCGCGCGTCGACGAGCGTGTCGATCGGTGGTGTGTCGCGCGCCTCGCGCTGGTGTGCGGTGGCCAGTCGCGCCTGAGCAAGACGCTGGGCGTGCTCGACCGGTTGGGCGTCGCCGAGGACGAGGTCGCATCGCTGCGATATCGCGGCAACGGCAACCCCGGACCCACCCGCATCCAGACCGTCGGTGGCGCTGCCCACGAGGTGACCTACCTCGAGATGTGGGCGGACGAGGCGACGTGGGCGGTCGAGACCCGCTGCAAGCTGTGCCCGGATGCGCTCGGGGAAGCGGCCGACGTCGCCGCGGCCGACGCGTGGCCGGGCGGTGCACCGGTCGGCGAGGACCAGGGATTCAACGCGATCGTCGTCCGCACCGCCGCCGGCGAAGCGCTCGTCGATGACGCGGTCGCGGCCGGCCGGCTCGTCGTCGGCGGGCCGATCACGCCGCGCGAGTTCGACGACCTGCAGCCCCACCAGGTGCGGAAGAAGGTCGCGCTGGCCGCGCGGTACGAGGGCCTCGCCGACGCCGGCGCGCCGCCGATCGCCGCCGACGGCCTCCGGCTCGACGCGCTCGGCGCTCGGCTCGCCGCCGATGGATGGCAGGCCGAACGCGACGGCGCCGCGCGTCGGATCGAGGAGGCCCGGTCGTGAAGATCGTCGGCATCACCGTGTGGGCGCTCGACCTGCCCCTCGTCCGGCCGTACACGCTGTCGGGCGGCAGGCTGGCGTTCGAGCGGCTCGACTCGACGATCGTGCGGCTCGAGACCGACGCCGGACTCGCCGGCTGGGGTGAGGGCTGCCCGTGGGGCTCGACGTACCTGCCGGCGTTCGCCCGGGGCATCCGTGCGGGCGTCGAGGAGCTCGCACCCGTCGTGCTCGGGCTCGACCCGCGCCCCACCGACGCGGTGTACCGGGCGATGGATCTCGCCTTGCCCGGGCACCCGTACGTCAAGTCGCCGATCGACATGGCCTGCTGGGACCTCGCCGCGCAATCGGCCGGGCTGCCGCTCTGCGATCTGCTGGGTGGCCGTACCGGCGGATCCGTGCGGCTGCACTCGTCGATCCCGAGCGGCACCCCGGCCGAGCTGATGCGCGAGATCGACCTCGCGCGCGCCGACGGCTACACGATGCACTCTGCCAAGGTCGGCGCCGACGTCGACGCCGACATCGAGCGGATGCGCTTCCTCGACGCGCAGATGTCGCGCGACGAAGTCGTCACGTTCGACGTCAACCGGGCCTGGCTGCCGGCCGAGGCGATCGCTGCGCTCAACGCCACGAGCGAGCTGCAGCGCGTGATCGAGCAACCCTGCGAGCACCTCGAGCAGCACCTGCACGTCCGCCGCCACGTCACCCAGCCGCTGGCGATCGACGAGTCGCTCCAGTCGCTCGGCGACATCCTCCGCATCGTCGAGACCGGCGCCTGCGAGGTGGTCGGGCTCAAGATCGGCCGCGTCGGCGGTCTCACGGTCGCGAGGCGGATCCGCGACGTCTGCATCGAGGCAGGGATCCAGATGAACATCGAGGACACGGGCGGCACGACGCTGCAGGCGACCGCCGCAGTCCATCTCGCCCACGCGACACCCGAGCCGTTCCGGCGGGCGACGTGGATGTGCGTCGAGCACCTGACGAACGACCCGATCGAGGGCGGGGCCCGCAACGGCGGCGGGTGGTCGGTCGCCCCGGAGCTCCCGGGGCTGGGGGCGGCACCGGACGTTCCGGCGCTGGGCGACCCCGTGGCCGACTACCGCCACCCGGGCTGAGCCGAGGCCTGCGGAGTGGGGGCCGGCGCCGGACGAGCGGTTCGGGTCACCGCCAGGCGAAGACCGGCTGCTCCAGGTGGTCGACCCGCTCGCCGGCGCGACCGGCCATCGCAACCTGGCGGAACTGGTAGAGCACGGCGCCCGTCGGTGCGTGGATCAAGTCGTTGCCGAGCGGGATCTGCACGACCGGGCGGTCGCTCTCGGGGATGTCGACGAACCGAGGTTCGCCGTCGCGCAGCGCGTGGAGCCCGACGCGGTACAGCGCCAACACCTCGTCGGGCGAGGGACGGAGCTCGGGGTCGGCACCACCCCACAGCACGATCGGGCTGATCACGTAGCCCGACCTGGTCGGGTAGTCGTCGAGCCAGCCGACCACGGCGTCGCCGTCGAGCCGGAGGCCGATCTCCTCGTCGACTTCGCGGAGCGCCGCATCGAGCGCGGTCTCGCCCGGATCGACGCGGCCACCCGGGAGTGCCCACTGGCCCGCGTGCCGGTTCATCCGCGACGGCCGCCGGCACAGGAGGAACGCAGCGCCGCCGGCGACGCCGATCATCCGGCCGTCGAGCCCAACGACCTCGCCCGGCACGTCGGTCATGTCGATGTCGTCGGCGAGCAGCGGGTCGCCGTCGTGGTGCTCGACGTGGCTGTCGACGATGACGATCGCCACGGCGGCGTGCTTGCGATCGCCGAGGTCGCACACGGCGCGAGGGTGCGCGTCGAGGTGCCGGCGCAGCGTCGCTCGGAGCTCGTCGGAATAGGGGATGACGTCGGGGGAGTTCACCGTGCGTCCACTGTCGCAGCAACGGGCCCGGGGCGGCGAGCCATGCCGCGCTGCTCGCGACGGCGACACGACGACACGACGACACGACGACACCACGATCCGACGACACCCGGCGGGCGATCACCGTGAGCCTGATCAGACTGCACAACGAGGACTGGGGGTTCGAGACGAACTGCTTCGTCTGCGAGCCTCGCAACGAGCACGGCCTGCGGATCCCGTTCTTCCACGACACCGATCGCCAGGTCGTCACCGCCGAGTTCGAGCTGCCCGACGCGTTCAGCGGCGCGCCGACGCTCGTCCACGGGGGCGTGACGCTGGCGATCCTCGACGCGGCGATGGCGTGGGCGTGCATCGCGGTCGGCCACCGCTGGGCCGTGACCACGGAGACGTCGACCC
>NZ_JASJCS010000086.1 GCF_030065885.1 Ilumatobacter sp.
ACCGCCTCGACGCCGGCGGCGTCGCTCGATCGCGCCGCGCCCTTCGGTCGGCCGGTCGTGCCGGAGGTGAGGATGACGACGCTGCCTTGCTCGCGGCTGGGCTCGATCGACCCGGCACGGGCCATGTCGTCGAGCGCCCGCTCGTCGATCGTCAGTTCCACGCCGCACGCCGCGGCGATCTCGACGAACTCGTCGTCGTGGATGAGGGCGTCGATCTGCTCGCTCTGGACGACGTCCGCGAGCTGCGGGCCCGCGAACCCCGTGTTGAGCAGCACGAGGTCGGCGCCGGACGCCGCGACGGCGGCGAGCGCCTCGACGAAGCCGCGGTGGTTGCGCGCCAGGAGGCCGACCCGTCGGCCGGCCCTGATGTCGCAGGCCTGCAGGCCGGTGGTGATCGCCTGCGTGCGTCGCCACAGCTCGGCGTAGCTGATGGTGCCGGCGTCGTCGATGACCGCCGCTCGATCCGGGTAGCGGGCGGCCGCTCCGGCGAGCACCCCTGCGGTGGTGCGCCCCCACGGCGCCATCGCGGCGAGCGCACGCGGCAGGCGGTCGGGCCGCTCGAACGGCGCCATCATCGAGCGGGCGACGACGGCGCTGGAGCGCAGCTGGGTCAGCAGCGACACGTCAGGCCTCTCGCTCCCGTCGGCCGGGTGCGGCTCGTGTGGTGTGTGAAGACCCCCATCAGACGCTCCCTTCGACCTCTCCTCGTCGGCCCCTACTCATCGGCCTCTCGGGGCCTGGCCGACACTAGCCACGGCCTGTCGGGAGGTCGAGCGCAGGAACGGGAGCCTCGGCCGTGACCGGCGGTGGTGACGTTGGGCCCATGCGTGCCGGCCTCGTCGGAGCCTAGAGTCGGGCGTATGAGCGAACGAGTCGTCACCGTCGCCTCCGTCGTCATCAACGTCCGGGACTACGAGCTCGAGAAGGCGTTCTGGGGCGCCGTCCTGGGCGCTGACGTGCGTCAGGAGTTCTCGCCGTGGTTCGTCTGGTTCGAGCCGCAGCACGAGGGCGGCATCTCGGTGGCGCTCCAGACGGTGGCCGAGCCCACCGAGGGCACGCGCCGGCTCCACCTCGACACCGTCGTCGACGACATCGACACGGCGAAGGCGTCGATCATCGAGCTCGGCGGTTCGCACGTCGAGGACCGCGAGATGGGCGGCTTCAGGTGGGCGGTGATGCACGACCCCGAGGGCAACGAGTTCTGCATCGCCGGCACCCACTGAACCCGGGCGTGGGTGGTCTGTCGCTCACCGCAGGTCGTCCCTCGCCCGCATCAGCCACGCGGTGACCCGGTCGGCGATCCAACGCGTGCGGCCGCCGAGGAAGTGGTCGGTCGACTCGACGACCTCGGACGTCGCGTTCGGCCACCCGCCGACGACGGGTTCGGCATCCGATGGCGGACAGAACTGGTCGTGCGCCGGCACGAGCACGAACGTCGGCACGAGCGGCGGTTCGACCGCGACCATGCCGAGTGGCGGTGCGATCGCGGCGATCGCACCGATCCGGTTGTCGCGGGCGCCGAGCGCGACTGCGGCGCCGAAGGAGTAGCCCGCCAGGTCGATCGGACCGTCGCCCACGTGGCGGGCGAGCTCGTCGATGGCCGCCTCGACGTCGAGTCGCTCGGCCACACCGTCGCCCGGTCCTCGCCGGAAGTCGAACCGCAGCGTGCCGAACCCGGCGGCGGGGAGCGCGGCGAACAGCTCGTCGACCATCGGGTTGAACCGTGTGCCGCCGTACAGCGGGTGGGGATGGCACACGACCACCCCGCCGGGGTGCGCCTCGTCGGGGATCGCGATGTCGGCCTCGAGCCGCTGCCCGTCGGCGGTGGTCATCTGCGTCGTGAGCACGGAGCGACGGTACCCTCGACCGCGTGTCGGGTGCCGATCAGAAGATTCCGATCAAGATGCTCAACGACCGCCTCCTGGTCAAGCTCAACAAGGAGGACGGCGAGCGCACGTCGTCGGGTGGGATCCTGATCCCGGCCACTGCCCAGATGGCCAAGCGGCTCGTGTGGGCCGAGGTCGTGGCGCTCGGTCCGAACGTCCGGAGCGCCGAGATGGGCGACCAGGTGCTGTTCAGCCCCGACGACCGCTACGAGGTCGAGGTGGGCGGCGAGGACTACATCATGCTGCGCGAGCGCGATCTCCACGCCGTCGCCGCCCAGCGCATCGAAGCCTCCACCGGCCTGTATCTCTGACAGATCTGGCTCCGCCGACCGACGCAGCCGGATCGGTGGCGCGTGGCCGTGCTCGCCGTCTCTGCGTTGCTTCGACGCTGGCCCTCCTGGCTGGTGCGACGCGGTCGGTGTGGCGCTCCGCCGACCCGAGCAATCGGAGCGTGCCTGGCAGTGTGCGTTCGAACGTGGTTCGTCGTCGTGGGTTCGCACCCTTAGGCTGCCCGCATGCCGATGGGAGCTCGCATCGACGCCACACCCGATCAGCTTGCAGCAGTGGCGTTCAACCACGACGGCCTCGTGCCGGCCATCGCCCAGGACGTCGAGACTCGCGAGGTGCTCATGATGGCGTGGATGAACGCCGAGTCGCTCGCCCGCACGTTCGACGAGGGTCGGATGGTCTACTGGTCGCGCAGCCGGCAGGAGTTGTGGCGCAAGGGCGACACGTCGGGCGACCGGCAGTTCGTGCGCGAGGCGTACTACGACTGCGACGGCGACACCCTGCTGTTCCTGGTCGAGCAAGAGGGCGCCGGCGCCTGCCACACCGGCGCTCGCACGTGCTTCTTCCGCCCGTTCGGGCCCGGGTCCTGACCCGCCGTGATCATCCAGCCGTCCCGCGAGGAGTTCCGCGCCCACGCCGCCGAGCACACGGTCGTACCGGTCTGGACCGAGCTGCTCGCCGACCTCGAGACGCCGGTCGCGGCCTACGTGAAGCTGGTCGGCGGCGAACCCGGCTTCCTGCTCGAGTCCGTCGAAGGCGCCGAGCGCTGGGCCCGGTTCTCGTTCGTCGGGCGCAACCCGTCGGCGACCCTCGTGTTGCGCAACGGGCACGTCGAGCTCGACGGTCCGCTCCCCGAGGGGCTGCCCACCGACCAGGGCATCCTCGCTGCGATCGAGGCGCTGCTCGGCCACTACACGAGCCCGGTGTTCGAGGACCTGCCGCCGCTCCACGGCGGGATCATGGGGTTCCTCGGCTACGACGTGATCCGCGAGGTCGAGCGCCTACCCGACGTGCCCGACGACGACCGCTCGTACCCCGACGCCGTGATGTCGGTGATCGGTTCGCTGGCCGCCTTCGATCACTGGCGCCAGCGGGTCTACCTGATCGAGAGCGTCCCGACGCTCGGCCTGTCGGCCGACGAGCTCGACGCGGCCTACGACGCAGCGGTTGCACGTGTCGGGCAGGCGGTCGTCGACCTCGCACAACCGCTGCCGTACACACCGGTCGAGCCACCGTCGGCCGACGACGAGCTCCCGGCACTGGCGTCGACGATGGGCGGCGGGATGTACCAGCGGGCGGTCGAGGTGGCCAAGGACTACGTGGTCGCCGGCGACATCTTCCAGGTCGTGCTCGCGCAGCGCTACGACCTCGAGCTGGGCGCCGACCCGTTCGACGTGTACCGGGTGCTGCGCCAGGTCAACCCGTCGCCGTACATGTACTTCGTGCGTCACCCCGAGCTGACGATCGTCGGGTCCTCGCCCGAACCGATGGTGCAGCTGCTCGACCGCAAGGTGATCTCGCGGCCGATCGCCGGCACCCGGCGCCGCGGCCGCACCGACGAGCACGACCGCCGCATGGCCGCCGAGCTCTCCGAGCACCCGAAGGAGCGCGCCGAGCACGTGATGCTCGTCGACCTCGCCCGCAACGACGTCGGCCGCGTCGCCCGGTTCGGCTCGATGCACGTCGACGAGTTGATGACGCTCGAGCGGTACAGCCACGTCATGCACCTCACGTCGCAGGTGTCGGGTGACCTGAACGAGGGCCTCGGCCCGATCGACGTGCTGCGCGCCACGCTGCCCGCCGGCACGGTCAGCGGCGCGCCGAAGGTGCGGGCGATGGAGATCATCGACGAGCTCGAGCCGGTCAAGCGCGGCCCCTATGCGGGGGTGGTCGGCTACGTCGACTGGTCGGGCAACCTCGACACGGCGATCGCGATCCGCACGATGTTCGTCACCGGCGACGGCAAGACGGCAAGTCTCCAGGCCGGCGCGGGCATCGTCGCCGACAGCGTGCCCGACGACGAGGATCTCGAGTGTCGCAACAAGGCGGCGGCGTTGCTCGCAGCGATTCCCGCCGCCCGGCGCATGACCGCAGCGCGGCGCGACGCCGGCACGACTGCCTGAGCCGACGCAGGCCGTCAGTGGTCCTCGGCGCGCTGGGACAGCCAGACCCACCCCGACGTGCAGACGACGAACATGACGACGAGGATCACGGCGTGGTCGTCGCCGTCGCCGATCGCGAGCCAGGGCTCCTGGATCGCCCGCAACACGTGCGTCAGCGGGAGGAAGTCGGCGAGTGCGTTCATCGCCGACGTCTGCACGTCGGGCGGCGGGCCACCGCCACCGAGCAGGAACATCGGGATGAAGAGCGTGAGGCCGACGCCCTGCGCCGACCTGCTGCTCGGCATCAGCCAGCCGAGCAGCGTGCCGAAGCTCACGAACGACACGGCCGCCAGGACGGCGTAGAGGACGGTCCGCACCGGTGACTCCACCGCCGGGACGCCGTAGCTGAGCGCGGCGGTGACCACGACCAGGACGGCGGCGACGGCGGTCATCACGAGGCTGACGATCGACATCGAGGCCGGGAAGATCCAGCCGGGCAGACCGGCGGCGCGGAACCGTCGCAGCACGCCGCGCTCGCGGTACGAGGCGATCTGCGCCGGCAGCATCACCAGCCCGATCGCGCCGACGGCGACCGCCACGTAGGCCGCTGCGTAGAAGTCGGAGGGGATGGCACCCTCGAACGCGTCGTCGCCCTCGTCGAAGATGCCGCCGAGGACGAGCACCAGCACGACCGGGAACGCGAACACGAACGACAGCACCAGCGGTTCGCGGAACGCCAGGCGGAGCTCGGTCAACGTCATGCGCCTGAGCATCGTGGCGCTGCCCGGCAGGGCAGCGTCGTGCGGCACGGTAGCGCTCACTCGTCCTCGCCGATCATCGTGAGCAAGGCATCGGACAGCGTGGGCTGCCGGACCTCGAGGTCGTCGGGGATGTCACCGACCTCGACGAGGAGTGCGCCGACGTGAGCGATCAGCGGGCGATCGCCGTGCAGCTCGACCTGCCCGCCCGAGTGCATCAGGTCGCTCAGCCCTGGGAGCCGGCGGAGGCGTGCATCGTCGACGCCGTCCGGTCGGGTGAATCGGACGACCGCGGTGCCACCGTGCGCGGCGACGAGCGCATCGGGGGTGTCGAGGGCGGTGATCCTCCCCGAGCGCATGACCGCGACGCGGTCGCACAGCGCCTCCGCCTCGTCGAGGAAGTGGGTGACGAGCACGATCGTCGTTCCTTCGGCGCGCAGCCGGTCGATCAGCTCCCAGACCACCCGGCGGGCGTTGGGGTCGAGGCCCTGGGTCAGCTCGTCGAGGAAGACGACCTCGGGCCGGTTGATGAGTGCGAGCGCGACGAACAGCCGTTGCTGCTGGCCACCCGACAGGGCTCCGAAGAAGGTGCGCCGTTGGTGGGCGAGGCCCCATGTCTCGAGGATCGAGTCGACGGGCTCGGATCCCGGACCGGTGAACAGCGCGATCGCCTCCTCGACCCGCAGGCGGTCCGGCAGCGCAGCGTGCTGCAGCTGGCTACCGATGCGGCTCGTCAGCTCGTTGCGGCCTCTGATCGGGTCGAGGCCGCAGACCCGGATCGTGCCGCTGTCGGGCAGCCGTAGTCCCTGCACGCACTCGACCGACGTGGTCTTCCCGGCGCCGTTCGCCCCGAGGATGCCCAGCACCTCGCCATGCCGCACGTCGAAGCTCACCCCGTCGACCACCGTGGCCGAGCCGTACCGTTTCGTCAGGCCGTCGACGGCGACGACCACGTCCTCCGGCATGGTGCCAACGTAGCTCGATGGCCGCCGGTCGCTCAGAGCGCCAGCGCGATGAGGAAGATGAAGCCGAGGAACGCGAAGACGAGGCTGATCAGGATGGCGCCGATCACCAGGCCGGGAAAGCTGGTCAGCGCCGTGATGGCGGCGGTGAGCCGTGCCGAGCTCTCGAGGCCGCCCCCGACGGCGTTGCGGAAGCCGTACATCGAGCGCGACAGCACGATCGCCGACTCGCCGTGTTGCTCGTCACCGACGACGAACGTCTCGACGACGGTTCGCCCGGTGTCCTGACCCTGGTCGACGAGGGCGCGGACCTCCTCGACCAATTCCGGTACGTGGCGCTTGACGGAACCGACGCGCCACCACGCGATGAACGAGCCGCCGATCGCGATCGCGCCGAACACGATCCCGAGGACGATCCACACGGACTGGATGCCGTTCGACAAGGCGGCGACACCCAGGAGGAAGCCACCGCCACAGACGACGACGGTCGCGATCAGCAGCCGGCCAGCGAACCGTCGTGCCTTCGCGGCAATCGTCGTCACGCCGTCGACGGCGCGCCGGGCGAGGTCATCGATCTCGGACATCGGAACCCGAGTGTGTCACGCCAGACTGTGCGGATGGAACCGGCTGACCGAATGCTCGGGCCGCGCGACGTCGTCGTCGTCGAGGGCGCCGACGCGCTGACCTACCTGCATTCGCAGGTCTCCCAGGACCTCCAGGGGATGGAGGTGGGGGAGCGGCGCTGGACGTTCGTGCTCGAACCGACGGGCAAGATCGAGTCCCTCGCCCGCGTGACCCGCTCGGGGGACGACCGCTACGAGCTCGACACCGACGCGGGGTTCGGGTCGGCGCTGCTCGCGCGCATCGACCGGTTCAAGATCCGGGTCGCCGCCGACACCTCGCTGACCGAGGCCGAGGGTGAGGCCGACCCGGCCGAGGAGCGGGCGCGCATCGCCGCGGGCTGGCCGCGACTGGGCATCGAGCTCGTGCCCGGCGAGACGATCCCCGCCGGCACCGGCCTGGCCGGCATCGCGGTCAGCTTCACGAAGGGCTGCTACCCGGGGCAGGAACTGGTCGAGCGGATGGACAGCCGCGATGCGCAGGCACCTCGGACGCTCCGTCGCGTCGAGGTGGGCGGCGATGCACGACCCGGCGACCCCCTCGTCGACGGCGACGTGGAGGTCGGTGTGCTGACCAGCGTGGCGGCGCCCCACGGGCTCGCTTGGGTCAAGCGCGGCCACGAGGTCGGGGAGGCCGTGGCGTTCTGACCGACGAACTGCTGCCCCACCTACGCCACGCCCGCGATCTCGCCGATCGGCGGTTCGCCGGGCCGCTCGACCTCGACGAGCTGGCGCGTGCGGCGAACGTGTCGAAGTACCACTTCACCCGTCGGTTCGCGGCGGCCTACGGCGAGACGCCGATGCGCTACCTGACGAAGCGGCGAGTGGAGCGGGCTCAGGATCTCCTCCGCTCGGCCAACCTGACGGTGACCGAGATCTGCATGATGGTCGGCTTCACGAGCCTCGGGTCGTTCTCGGCCCGGTTCCGCGAGCTGGTGGGCGAGACACCGACGCAGTACCGCGATCGCTTCGCCGCCGCCGGCACGCCCCACATCCCCGGCTGCTTCCTCTTCATGCGCGGCATCGACCGCACGAGCACGTAGCGCGTCGAGCAATCGCCGCCCGGTGCGGCGTCGAGCAATCCTGGAGAAGCCGTGCCGCCGCCGCAGTCGTACGGTGACGTTCATGATCAGTCATGTCTCACTCGCCACCGTCTGGGTCACCGATCAGGACGAGGCCAAGGCGTTCTACATCGATCGGCTGGGCTTCGTGGAGGCCAGCGACGTCACGATGGAGGGCTTCCGCTGGGTGACCGTCGCGCACCCGAGCCACCCCGAGCTGCAGCTCACGCTGATGCCGCCCGGGCCGCCGCTCGACGACGAGGACGCGGCGGCGTTCCGCCGGATGCTCGACAAGGGCTCGCTCGGCGCGGTCGGTCTCGCGACCGACGACTGTCACGGGACCTATGAGCAGCTGAAGTCGAAGGGCGTCGAGTTCCTGCAGGAGCCGCAGGACCGGCCGTACGGTGTCGAGGCGATCCTGCGGGACAACTCGGGCAACTGGCTGGTGCTCGTCGAGCAGCGCGAGTACACGCCGGCCGACTGAGTGCCGGTCGACCGCGACGGTCGGGCGGCGCCGGGCGCGCTACGTGCGCGTGACGAACCCGTCGATCAGCTCTGCGAGTCGCTCGGGCTGATCCCAGCAGACGAGCGTCTTGCAGTCGTCGATCATCACCAGCTCGGCGGCCTCGACCTCCCGGCAGAACCGCTCGGCGAGCGACGGCTTGAACGCCCTGTCGTCGGCGCCCCACGCGACGAGGATCGGCAGCTCGGTCGTGCGCAGCGCCTCGGCGGCGCGGTTCGTCGACTCGGGCCCGTGCGCCGAGATGCCCTCGAACACGCGCTTCGTGTCGCGCCGGATCGCCTTGTCGGCGAGCAAGGCGTCGGCCCAGCGGTTGATCTTCACACCGTCGACCTCGTTGGTGAGGCGGCCGAACACGAACGGCAACGGCCAGAACAGCTTGATCTTCAGCGACCACGCCAGCAGCGCGATGCCGCCGGGGACGTGCGGGATCAGCTTGAAGTAGGCGAACAGCTTCGGCGGGAAGTCGTCGTACATGTCGCAGTTGGTGAGCACGACGCGCCCGAGCCGCCCGGGATGGTCGGCGGCGACGATCTGGCTGATCGCGCCGCCCGAGTCGTTGCCGACGAGGGTCACGTCGGTCAGATCGAGATGGTCGAGGAGGTCGGCGATGGCGCGGGCGAGCCCGCTCGGCGTGAGGTCGGCGCCCTCGTCGGCGGAGAGCCGGTGGGCGCCCATCGGCAACGTCGGGAAGATGCAGCGGTAGCGGTCGGCGAGCAGCGACGGCATCCGATCCCAGTGGTCGGGCCCGGCGAGGACGAGGTGGAGGAACACGATCGGCGGCCCCACGCCGACCTCGCGGTACTCGATCGTGCCGAGGTGTGTGGGTGCCTGTCGTGGCTCCGGCCAGCTGTCCATGCCCTCACCGTATGGATCCGGGGTCACCAAATCGATGACGTGCGAGGTCATGGTTCAGAGCCACCGCGGTGGTGGCTGCGGCGGCGGCTGTGGGCTCAGCCGGCCGGGCTGACGAGCGATGCGCGCAGACGCTGGAACTCGGGCCGGGACCGGATCGCCTCGAACTCCGGAGCTCGGTCCATCGTCACGGCGAGCGCTGCCGCGTAGTTCGGCGGCTCGGTCGACGCCGTCGACGTGGCGGCACCCAACCACTGGACGGCGTTGTCGAACTCACCGAGCGATGCCGAGGCTCTGGCCACCGTGCCGGCGAACGGGGAGGCCCGGTGCTGCCCGAACGCAGCAGCGGCGTACTCACCTGCACGCCTCGCGTCGCCGGTGGCGAGGAGCACGTCGGCGAGCACGCGCGCGCTGTAGGCGTTGCCGACCGGCAGCTCGTCTGGCAACGCGTCGACGATCGCCCGGAGCTGGGCGGCAGAGGCGGCGCTCGGCAGCGCCCACCTCGGCTCGTTGTCGGGGGCGAGATCCTCGATGATGACGGCCGCAGCATGGGCGCGATCGCCGACGATGACGGCGCGGTGCGCCTCGTACCACGGTGAGATCCGCTGACCGGGTTCGAGCATGCCGGGCCGCCCGGTCTCCCAAGCGGCGGTCTCGGCGTCGGCGCTCCGCACGAGCGGGTGGCTCGCAGTGCGGCGAGGCGACGACAGCTGCACGAGCTGCACCTGGTTGAAGAGCAGGAAGAACAGGAAGATCGAGAAGCGGCCGCGACCGGTCACCATCAAGAGGGCACCACCACCTGCCGTGATGACCAGGCTCGCGATCGCCATCACCCGGAATGCGCGCTCCTTGAAGAACGTCTCGAGCCCGGTTTGTGCGAGGTGCCCGCCGTCGAGCGGCAGCACGGGGATCAGGTTCAGCGCGCCGATCGCCGGCCCGGCCCACCAGATCGCCGCCGACGCGTCGGTCTCGCTGACGCTGTCGAGCGACAGCGGGTTGACACCCATGGCTGCGAGCACCGCGCAGCTGATGCCGATCTGCGTCGCCGGGCCGGCAACCGAGATCAGCGCACGGCTGGCGCGCGTGATCGGTCGGGTCGGCTTGAAGGACGTGTACCCGGCGAGGAAGTCGAGCGAGATCGACGCCTCGGCGCCGGCGCGGCGGGCGGCGACGGCGTGACCGAGCTCGTGCAGCAGCGTGAAGCCGGCCAGCGATCCGGCGAGCCAGAGGCCGAAGTCGCCCGGGTAGATCGCGACGATCAGCACCAGGAAGATGATGAAGCCGGTCCGGACACGCACGTCGAAACCGAGCAGCCGGAACATCGCGTGCAGCCTACGGCGACAACCGGCCTGCTCTGCGTCGGCAGGCGGTCGGACGCCGTACACTGCTGCAACGTGACCTACGTGTATGCCTTCGATCACAAGCACCGCAAGCCCCCCATGACCTACAAGGATCTGCTGGGCGGCAAGGGGGCCAACCTCGCCGAGATGACGTCGGTGCTGAAGCTGCCGGTGCCGCCGGGCTTCACCGTGTCGACCGACGCATGTCGCGACTACATGCACAGCGGGTGGCCCGACGGGCTCGACAAGGAGGTCACCAAGCAGGTCGCCAAGCTCGAGAAGGCGATGGGTCGCAAGCTCGGCGACCCGAACGATCCGCTGCTGGTCTCGGTGCGCTCGGGCGCCAAGTTCTCGATGCCGGGCATGATGGACACCGTCCTCAATCTCGGCCTCAACGACGAGAGCGTCGAGGGCCTCGCTGCAGCCACCGACAACCCGCGCTTCGCCTACGACTCGTATCGCCGGTTCATCGCGATGTACGGCCGCATCGTGCTCGACGTCGACGGTGACGTGTTCGAGCACCCGCTCGAGGCAGCGAAGGAGAAGGCCGGCACCACCAACGACGCCGACCTGTCCGAGAAGGTGTTGCGCGACCTGTCGAAGCGCTACCTCGCGGCGGTCAAGCGGGTCACCGGCAAGCCCTTCCCGCAGGATCCCCGAGCGCAGCTCGACGGCGCGATCGAGGCGGTGTTCCGGTCGTGGAACGGCGCCCGCGCCATCGCCTACCGCAACCGCGAGAAGATCAGCCACGAGCTCGGCACCGCGGTCAACGTGCAGGCGATGGTGTTCGGCAACCGCGACGAGAACTCGGGCACGGGCGTCGCCTTCACCCGCAACGCCGCAACCGGTGAGAACAAGCCCTACGGCGACTTCCTCGTCAACGCGCAGGGTGAGGACGTTGTCGCCGGCATCCGCGCCACCGAGGATCTCGACCACATGGCGCTCCACTTCCCGGGCCTCCACGACGACCTGCTCGACATCTTCCTCCGGCTCGAGGCGCACTACACCGACATGTGCGACATCGAGTTCACCATCGAGCAGGGCAAGCTCTGGATGCTGCAGACCCGCATCGGCAAGCGCACCGGCGTCGCCGCGCTCAAGATGGCCGTCGACATGACCAAGGGCACCAAGGACGGCAAGGGCAGCAAGTGGACGATCGACCGCGACGAGGCCGTCACCCGCGTCACTGAGGATCACCTCGACTCGGTGCTCCACCCGCAGTTCACGACGAAGGCGAAGCCGCTGGCGACCGGTCTCGGCGCTTCGCCGGGCGCAGCGGTCGGCAAGGTCTACTTCACCGCCGACGACGCCGAGGCGGCGTTCAAGAAGGGCGAGGACGTCGTGCTGGTGCGCAACGAGACCAGCCCCGACGACGTGCACGGCATGATGGCCTCGAAGGGCATCCTCACCGCTCGCGGCGGCCTGGTGAGCCATGCGGCCGTCGTGGCCCGAGGCTGGGGCACCCCGGCTGTCGTGGGCGCCGAAGCGGTGCGCATCGCCGGCAACGAGTTCAGCGTCGGCGACACCGTGGTGAAGCAGGGCGACTGGATCTCGATCGACGGCACCAGCGGTGACATCGTCGTCGGCAAGCTCGAGATGTCGGCGTCCAAGCCGCCGGCCGAGTTCGACACGGTCCTCAAGTGGGCCGACCAGATCCGCAAGGGCAAGCTCGCCGTGCGCGCCAACGCCGACACGGGCGAGGACGCAACCGTCGCCCGTCAGCTCGGCGCCGAGGGCATCGGCCTGTGCCGCACCGAGCACATGTTCCTCGCTCCCGACCGGCTGCCGATCGTGCGCGAGATGATCCTCGCCAACACCCCGAGGCAGGAGGAGAGGGCGCTCGAGAAGCTGCGCGCCGCGCAGCAGGCCGACTTCGAGGAGATCCTCGACGCGATGGACGGGCTGCCGGTCACGATCCGTCTGCTCGACCCGCCGCTGCACGAGTTCCTGCCCTCGGTCGAGGAGCTCAAGGTCAAGGAGGCCAAGAAGGGCAAGCTCTCCAAGAAGGAGGCGTCGATGCTCGAGGCCGCCGAGAGCTGGTCCGAGCACAACCCGATGATCGGCACCCGCGGCGTGCGCCTCGGCGTCATCAAGCCGGGCCTGTACGCCATGCAGGTCCGGGCGCTGCTCGATGCCGCGGCGAAGCTCCGCGACGCCGGCAAGAAGCCGATCGTCGAGATCATGATCCCGCTCACCGTGACCCGCGAAGAGCTCGCCCTCGCCCGCGGCTGGGTGCAAGAGGAGGTCGACGCGGCGCTCAAGGGCATGCGTCGCAAGCCCAACATCACCATCGGCACGATGGTCGAGACGCCGCGCGCCGCCGTGCGGGCCGACGAGCTGGCCGAGGTCGCCGACTTCTTCAGCTTCGGCACGAACGACCTCACCCAGCTGACGTTCGGGTTCAGCCGCGACGACGTCGAGAGCCGCATGATGCCGGCCTACCTCGAGCAGGGCCTGCTCAAGCAGAACCCGTTCGACTCGATCGACCAGTCGGGCGTCGGCGACCTCGTGCGGATGGGCGCCGAACGAGGCCGCGCAACCAAGCCCGAGCTGAAGCTCGGCGTCTGCGGCGAGCACGGTGGCGACCCGGCCTCGATCAACCTCTTCTACGATGCCGGCCTCGACTACGTGAGCTGCTCGCCGTTCCGCGTGCCGATCGCCCGCCTCGCCGCCGCCCAGGCGATCGTCGGCGCCAGCGACAGCCAGAAGTAGCCCGTCGCGAGTCGTGGCGACTCGCGAGGCGAGTCGGGACACAACTCGCGACGTGTGACGGCGAGGCCCGGGGCACGTCCCCTGGCCGTCGCGCGTCCGGATACTGTCGGGGGCATGGAGATCGCAACACGACATGCACCCGCGTACGGCGTCGCCCGGCTGAGCCTCGGGGCGGGGGAGCAGGTTCGCGCCGAGGGCGGCGCCATGATGGCCATGTCGACCGGCGTCGAGCTGGCCGCCAAGGCGGAAGGTGGCGTGATGAGGTCGCTGAAGCGGGCCGCGCTCGGCGGCGAGAGCTTCTTCATCTCGACCTACACCGCGCCGGCCCAGGGCGGCTTCGTCGACGTCGCCGCGCGGCTGCCGGGGGACATCACGTCGTACACCGTGAACACGCACGGGGCGCTGTTCGTCTCGAAGGGCTCGTGGATCGCGAGCGAGGCCTCCGTCGAGATCAACACACAGTGGGGCGGCTTCAAGAACATGTTCGGCTCCGAGGGTGCGTTCATCCTCCGCGCCGAGGGCCAGGGCCAGATCGTGTTCGCCTGCTACGGCGCCCTCGAGGTCTGGGAGCTGCAGGCCGGGCAGCACATCACCGTCGACACCGGCCACATGGTCGCCTACGAGGAGTCGGTGCAGATGAACCTGCGGCGCGCCACCGGCGGCCTGGTGCAGTCGTTCAAGAGCGGTGAGGGTCTGGTGTTCGACTTCGAGGGGCCGGGCAAGGTCTGGACGCAGACCCGCAACCCGAACGAGCTGCTCGGCTGGATCTCCGCCACCCTGGGCAGCGGTAGCGGCAGCGGCCCGGGTGAGGGTGTGCTCGGCGGCATCTTCGGGCGCGGATGACATCGATCGGGCTTCGCCGGACCAACCAAGCCGGCTCGGGCTGCGCCTGGCCCGCGTGGCGGTCTGGGCCGCCGTTAGATTCGGCTCATGGCCATCGCCGACGACGACATCGAGCGGATCCGCTCGACCGTGTCGATCGTCGACGTCATCGGCCAGCACGTGCAGCTGAAGCGCACGGGCCGCAACTGGGTCGGGCTGTGCCCGTTCCACGCCGAGCGGACACCGTCGTTCAACGTGCGCGAGGAGACCGGTCGCTACAAGTGCTTCGGCTGCGACAAGTCGGGCGACGTGTTCACCTTCGTGCAGGAGATCGAGCACACCGACTTCGTCGGCTCGGTCGAGTACCTCGCCAACCGCGCCGGCATCCAGCTGACGTACACGTCGAGCGGCCAGTCGAAGGAACGGGCGCGCCGCAAGAAGCTCGTCGAGGCGATGGAGCAGGCCGTCGACTGGTACCACCACCGGCTGCTCGAGGCGCCCGACGCGAGGCCGGCACGGGACTACCTCCGCAGCCGCGGGCTGAGCGGCGAGATCGCCCGGCAGTTCAAGCTGGGGTGGGCTCCCGACGACTGGGACGTGCTGTCGAAGCAGTCCGGCATCGCCGCCGACCTACTCCGTGAGAACGGGCTGGCCTTCCAGAACCGCCGCAACCGCATGCAGGACTCGTTCCGGGCGAGGGTGCTGTTCCCGATCTTCACCGAGAACGGCGAGGCGGTCGCGATCGGCGGGCGGATCCTGCCCGGCTCCGACGACCCGGCGAAGTACAAGAACAGCTCCGAGACACCGATCTACAAGAAGTCGAAGACGTTGTACGGCCTCAACTGGGCCAAGGGCGACATCGTGAACGCCAACCAGGCCATCGTGTGCGAGGGCTACACCGACGTGATCGGGTTCCACCAGGCCGGACTGCCGAGGGCGGTCGCCACGTGCGGCACCGCCTTCACCGAGGAGCACGTCAGGCTGCTCAAGCGGTATGCGAGCCGAGTCGTGTTGGCGTTCGACGCCGACGCCGCCGGCCAGGGTGCCGCCGAGCGGTTCTACGAGTGGGAGGAGCAGTACCAGGTCGAGGTGAGCGTCGCTGCGTTCCCGGGCGGCAAGGATCCGGGAGAGCTCGCCCAGACCGATCCCGAGGGCTTGGCGAAGGCGATCGAAGATGCCAAGCCGTTCCTCGGCTTCCGACTCGACCGCGTGCTCGACCACCAGACGCCGCAGTCGCCCGAGGCGGTCGCGCGGCTGGGGGAGGCGGCGATGACGGTGATCAACGAGCACCCGAACGTCAACATCCGCAAGCTCTACGCCGGTCAGGTCGCCGCCCAGGTCGGGCTGCCCGTCGCCGACCTCGTCGCCATGGCCGAGCGGGGGACGCGCCGACCGCAGCTGAACGTGCGGCGGCCGAAGCAGCGCGGTGAGCGCCGCCAGAACGCCGAGTTCGTGGCCATCGCGCTGCTCGTGCAGACCTGGGACTCGATCGCCCCCTGGCTGTCCGAGGCGCTCTTCGCCGACGACGTGTACGCACGTGCCTTCGCCGCAGTGGCGGGATCGGGCGGCGATCTGGCCGCCGCGATCGAGGCGGCCGATGCGGACGCGCGCGACGTGCTCGAGCGGGCCGCCGTCGTCGACCTCGACGTCGATCCCGAGGCCGAGGCCCGCAACCTGATCGGCGCTGCGGTGCGACGTGAGCTCGCCTCGGCGGGCCCGAGCGCCGACCCCGATCGGATTCGTGACGATGCCGAGGCGCGCGTGAGAATGGAGCAGTTGAACGCGGACGGACTGGGCCTCGATGCGGCCGGTTGGTTGCTAGGTTGGCTGGAAGGACGTTGGGAGGAACGAGGTGCCTGAGCCGCAGAGTTCAGCGACCATCCCGCCTCCGCTGGATGGCGTGGATCGATCGGAATGGGACGACATGGTGGCGCGCGGACGCGCGGACGGTGAGCTGCATGCCGACCAGATCGCCCACGTCGTCCGCCACGTCGAACTGACCGGCGACGCACTGCACGCTGTTCACGCTGCGCTCACCGACGCCGGCATCGAGGTCGACGACACGGTGCCCGACGACGACGAGGACGACGAGACGCCGCCACGCGGCGCCAAGCGTGAGGTCGTGCTCGAGGACGACGACGTCGAGCGGCTGCTCACCCGCCGCCGGCGTCGCCGGGGACAGAAGCGGTCGGCGCGCGTCGACTCCGGCACCTCCGACACCGTGCGCCTGTACCTGCGCGAGATCGGCCAGGTCGACCTGCTGACGACCGAGGACGAGCGCCGGCTGGCCCAGCTGATCGAAGAGGGACACCACGCCGCAGCACAGATCGACGAGGGAGTCGCCGAGGGGACCGAAGCGCGGATGCTGATGCGTGCCGTGCAGCGCGGCGAGCGCGCGAAGAGCGAGCTGACCCAGGCCAACCTGCGGCTGGTCGTCAGCATCGCCAAGCGGTACTCGGGGCGCGGCATGCAGCTGCTCGACCTCATCCAGGAGGGCAACCTCGGTCTGATGCGGGCGGTCGAGAAGTTCGATCACACGAAGGGCTTCAAGTTCTCGACCTACGCCACGTGGTGGATCCGTCAGGCGATCACCCGCTCGATCGCCGACCAGGCCCGCACGATCCGCATCCCGGTGCACATGGTCGAGCACATGAACCGTCTGACCCGCATGCGCCGCCAGATGCATCAAGAGCTCGAGCGCGAGCCGACCGTCGACGAGCTCTCGGCCAAGCTGCAGATGGAGCCCGAGCGGGTGCGCGACCTCCTGCAGATCGCGCAGGACCCGCTGTCGCTCGACTCGCCGGTCGGCGAGGAGGACGAGTCGAACCTCGGTGACTTCATCGAGGACGCCAACGTCGACGGTCCCGCCGACGCCGCCACCCGGGCGATGCTCCACGAGGCCGTCGAGAAGGTGCTCGGCGAGCTCAGTGAGCGCGAGCAGGAGATCGTCCGCATGCGCTTCGGCCTCAACGGCGGCCAGGCGAAGACGCTCGAGGAGGTGGGTCGGGCGTTCGGCGTGACCCGTGAGCGGATCCGCCAGATCGAGGCGAAGACCCTGGCCAAGCTGCGTCACCCGCAGCGGTCGCAGCGACTGCGCGAGTTCCTCGAATCCGAGTGAGATCCGCCGATCGCCGGTCTCGGTTGATCGAATCTCCGTTGATGGTGCGGATCGAGCGGATAACCTCATCGGTCGCCCATCCGGGGTAGCTCAGTTGGCAGAGCGCCGGACTGTTAATCCGTTGGTCGTGGGTTCGAGCCCCACCCCCGGAGCCACGACAACAGGGTCCCGTCTGTGGGACCCTGTTGTCGTTTTCGGGGCGGTAGCTCAGTGGTCAGAGCAAGGGACTCATAATCCCCGGGTCGTGGGTTCGATCCCCACCCGCCCCACTCGGCGGCATCGGCAATCGCGTACCCGGGACGTCACGGATCGCCAGCCGGATCGGGCTCGATCAACGGCAGACCTGGTGAACGAAGGACACCTCGACATGTGGTCGGTATCGAAGTGATACCATGTCGGCATGGCCATGACGCTTCGTCTCACGGAAGCTGAGCAGGAAGCACTGAAGGCCCGCGCCGACGCCGAGGGGATCTCCATGCAGGAGGCCGCACGCCGCGCCGTGCGCGAGTTCGTCGCTCGGAGCGATCATCGCGATCGCGTCGAGCACGCCGCACGCCGGGTGATGGACGCGCACGCTGATGCCTTGCGCCGGCTCGGCGAGTGAGCGAGCCGGTCGATTACCTCGATCTCGACGACGTCATCGAGCTGGCGACCAGGTTGCTCGGCGACCCGCCGTCGATTCGTGACATCGGCCTACTCGGATCAGCTGTGGCGCGGCCGCGCACGAGCGCCTTCGGCGAGGACGCGTACCCCGACCTGTGGACGAAGGCCGCGGCACTCCTGCAGTCGGTCGTCGAGAACCATGCGCTCGTCGACGGCAACAAGCGGCTGGGGTGGCTTGCGACCGCTGTCTTCTTGGAGATCAACGGCATCGAGATCTCCAGCGCCCGCAACGATGCCGTCTACGAACTCGTGATGGAGGTGGCAGCCGCCCAGCCAAGCGTCGATGAGATCTCCCAGCGACTCCGAGAGCTCATCGCCTGATCCACATTCGATGTGCAGCGACCGCCCCGACTCGTGGGACGCGGTGGGACGAAACCCGGCAACACCTGATACACCGGCCGTGTCGAACGCGGCGTCACGTGGGCTGACGTGTCGATCGCCGCCGTGAGTCGGCCCTGCCGGCTCCTCATGATCCCCGGGTCGTGGGTTCGATGAACCGAGCCACCCCGAGGCTCGTGCCATCGCCGCCACCGGACGCGGACGTGCGTCCGGCTCAGTGGCCCGGGGAGTGATCGCCGGACTGGGGGTCGTCGGCAGGCATGTCGAGTCGCGCGACCCGGATCTGGGTGAGCTTGTGGCCATCCATGTCCTCGACCGTGAGCTCGTGGCCCTGCACCTCGACCCGATCGCCGACACGGGGCAGGGTGCCGGTCTCGGCGAGGACGAGGCCGGCGAGCGTGGTGACACGGTCGTGCTCGAACGCGAGACCGTGGTCCTCGGACAGCTCGGTGACGGTGGTCTCGCCGTCGAGCGTCACCGATCCGTCGTCGTGGATGACCGCCGGGAGGTCGTGGTCGCCGGCCGGATCGTCGATCACTTCGGAGATGATGTCGTCGAGGGTGACGAACCCGATCGTGCTGCCCAGCTCGTTGACCACGAGGGCCGCGTGCACCCGTTCCTGCTTGAACCGGGCGAGCAGGGCGTCGGCGGAGGTGCTGCCCTCGACCGTCGGCAGCCGGCGGACCAGCGTGTTGAGGTCGATGGAGTCCTCCGACTGGCTGATCCGCACGAAGTCCTTGACGTGCAGCAGCCCGATGACATGATCGAGGTCGTCGACGAAGACGGGGTAGCGCGACGTGGGCGACGCCTGGATGCGGGCTGCGATGTCGGCTCGACCTGCATCGTGTTCGATCGCCCGGATGTGGCCGCGCGAGGTCATCAGCTCCTCGGCGGTGAGGTCCTCGAGCTCGAAGATGTTGCTGATCATGACGCGCTGCACCTCGGGCAGCTCACCGCCCTCGGCCGATTCGTCGGTGACGATGGCCAGTTCCTCGGAGCTGTAGAGCGACAGCGTCTTGTCGGGTTCGGGGATGCGGACCAATCGCATGAGCGACAGCGCGATCCAATTCAGGGCGGCCACTGCGGGCCGGAAGAGGATGCTGAAGGCCCGCATGAGCGGGTTGACCCGCAGACTCGTCTGCTCCGGCGTGGAGAGGGCGAGCGCTTTCGGGATCATCTCGCCGAACACCACGTGCAGGTACGTGATGATGCTGAGTGCCACCAGGAATCCGACCGTGTGTGCTGCACCCTCGGACAGGCCGAGTGACTCGAAGGGGTCGTACAGCCAGTGGGCGATGGCGGGCTCGCCGTACATGCCGAGACCGATCGAGGCGAGGGTGATGCCCAGCTGGGCCACCGCGATGTAGCTGTCCTTTCCCGCCGGGCGATCGAAGACGCGGAGGAGCCAGCGCGCAGCACGGCTCCCCCCGTCCGCCATCGCGAGGATGCGTGAACGCCGACTGCCGACGAGGGCGAACTCGGCCGCCACGAAGACGCCGTTGACCAGCACCAGGGCGATCACGGCGACGATCGGCAGGATCACGCCGGTCACGACATCGACGGCGAGCATGCTCATGTCGGGCTCTCGCCGTCTGCGTCAGTGGGGAGCGTGAAGGTGACCCGTTCGACGAGGGTGCCGTCGACCGCGTCGACTCGCAGCTCCGGATGGGGCGGCGCGAGGTCGGGTTCGTCGGTGCTCTCGGTGGCGGCGAGGCTCGCCGTGGTGATGAGCGGCACCGTGTCGCCGACCTCCGGAAGGCGCCCGAGGTGATGCCACACGTAGCCGCTGACGGTGTCGACCTGGTCGCCGGGGAGGTCCAGGTCGAAGCGTTCGCCGAGCACCGTGAGCAGAACGTCGCCTCGCACCGACACCGTGGCCCCGGTGATGGTGATCGGGTCGGGCTCGACATCGAACTCGTCGTTGAACTCACCGAGCACCTCTTCGATGGCGTCCTCGCGAGTGACCATGCCGGACACGGATCCGAACTCGTTCACCACGATCGCGACGTGGATGCCCTGCTGGCTGAAGGTGGCCATGAGCGACGGCACCTCGAACACCTCGCTGACCACCATCGGCTCCTCGGCGACGTCGGCCACCGTCGCAGCCGCCGCCCCCTCGTTGGCGAGGAAGAGGTCGCGGAGCGTGACGAGGCCGACGATCTCCTCGCCGCCCTCGGTGACGGGGAAGCGCGTGTAGGGGCTGGCGGAGAGCTCGGCGAGCGCGTCGGTGATCGGCGTCGATGCCTCGACCATGTGGAGCCGGCGGCGCGGGGTCATGATCTCGCGCACCACCCGGTTACTGACTGCGAGGGCGCCCGCCAGCATCTCTCGTTCGGCGGAATCGATCAGCCCGCCGGCGGCGCTCTCCCGGTACAGCCCGGCGAGCTCGCTCGGCGAGTGCACGTGCGAGTGCGAGTGATCGATGTGGAGCCCGAGCCGTTTCATGATCGCGAAGGCCGAGCCGTTGAAGACGGCGACGAGCGGCCGCAGCAGCCATTGGCTGATCCGCAACGGCGTGAGCGTGGCGACGGCCAACGTTTCCGGATATCGCAGCGCCACGGTCTTGGGCAGCAACTCGCCGAGCACGACCTGGAGCGTCGTGATGAACAACAGCACCACGATGACGGCGACCGTCGGGCTGGCGCTCCCGAACCAGTCCTCGAAGACCGGGATGAGCTGGGCCTGGCCGTAGGCGCCGGCCACGAGGCTCGACAGGGTGATGCCGATCTGGCAGGCGGCGACGTAGTTGTCGAGCCGCTTCGAGTCCTGGAGGATCGCCAGGAGGCCCGTCGCTCGCCCGTTCCCTGCGTCGGCCGACTCCTGGACGCGCGAGCGCCGGGAGCCGACCGTGGCGAACTCAGCGGCGACGTACAGTGCGTTGAACCCCACCATCACGAAGATGAGCAGCAACACGAACACGGTGTTCATTCGATGTGCGAGCGTACTGACACCGCCGCTGATGTTGTGGGAGTGCCCGTGCGGACGGAGTCAAGTCTGCGGGGGACAACCAGCGCGGCGTCGATCGCTGCGCGCCAGCGCACACGTCGAATCGCTGGTCGTGAACTGCGTGCCCTGATGTCCGGCGGGCGGGTCGTCGGCCTCCCGCGAGTGACTCCCCGCGATGCAGATCCGACACCAGAAACGCGCTGGCGACCATGAGCCCACCTCCGCTCGAGCCACCACAGGCCGCGTCGCTGGCGGGCGACGTCACCAATCAGGTCGACGTGCAGCGGCGGACATGACCGCAGCGCTTCGGCCGCCTGTCGACGTCCGCGGGTCAGGGGTTCCGGCCGGCCTCGGCCCGGCGCCGGCGGAGCGACGCCACCCGATCGCGGCGCTTCGCGCGGAGGCGTTCGCCGCGGCAGTGCTCGAGCGGATCGAACTCAGGCGGGTCGGGCGGGATGCTCGCCGGGTCGACGAGCTGCTCCCCGAGGTACATCTCGACGATCAGCTGACGGCCGAGGATGTCGCTGGCGCAGAACACCCCGCCGCTCATCGCGCCGGCGATGCCGTGGCCGCCGATCGTGTTGGCGCCGACGACCCAGAGCCCGTCGATCTCGGTGCGATAGTGCGGCCGATGTTGGCCGACCTGCTCAGGGGAGTGCTCGTAGCCGTAGCTCGTGCCGCCGGTGCTGTGGGTGTACCGCTCATGGGTGAGGGTCGTGGCCGTCTCGACGTGCACGATGTCGTCGCGGAACGGCCCGAGCACCTGCTCGGCCGCCGCGATCAGCTGGTCGGTGATCTCCTGCTTGCGCGACCGGTACGTGCCGTCGCGTCGGTATGTCCCGCCGTCTGCAGGGCCGGCGTCCACGCCCCAGTAGGCGTGGCCGCGCGGCGCCAGGGTCATGATCTGGAAGTTGGTGTGTCCGGGTGGGCACAGCTCGGGGTTACCCGGGTCCTTTCGCGAGGCGAGTGCGACGTAGGCGAACGGCGCGGCGCCCTCGGGCAGCCGACCCGCGTCGAGCTCGGCATAGAGCTCGTCGGTGCGGTAGTCGGTGAACACGAAGTAGTTCGTGTTCGGACCGTCGAGCACGCGGTCGACGACCACGTAGACGCACAACAGTCCGAGTGTCATCGCCGCCTCGTCGGCCCACGCCGCTGTCCCCGGTGCGACGTGCTCGTGCCCGACGAGGTGGTCGATCGTTCGGCGGTAGTCGGCGTTGCTGACGATGACCGGTGCGGCGAGCTCGTCGCCCGACTCCAGTCGCACGCCGACGGCCTGGCCGTCGGCGACGATGATCCGCTCGACCGGCGACAGCGTCCGCACTTCGCCAGCGCACGCCTCGATCACTTGGACGAGGCGGGCCGCCAGCACCTGGCCGCCGCCCTCCGGGTAGAACGCACCGGTCATGTAGTGACCGATGATGGTGGCGTGCATGGCGACCGCGGTGCGCGCCGGCGGGCCGGCGTACAACCCCGACCAGTGGTCGAGCACCGCCTGCACGCGCTCCGACAGCTCGCACTCGGCGAACAGCTCCGACAGCGGTCGGAACGCCCACTGGTCGAAGGTCGGCCGCTCCTCGCCGAACATCAACCGGCTCTCTTTGGCGACCGCTCGCAGCACGTCGACGCAGCGCTCGATGCCGGCTCGTTCGGTGGGGAACTGTTCGACGACACGGCCTGCGTACTCGTCCCAGCCGGCCGGCACGCGGATCGTGAGGTCGGGGAAGACGAGGGTGTCGAAACCGTCGCGGTCGAGCTCGCGGAACGTCAGTCGGTCGCCGATGCCGAGGGCGTGGAAGATGTTCGGGAACAGCCCGCTGTCGCCGCACTCGCCGATGTAGTGCACCCCGACGTCGAATTCGTACCAGTCGTCGCCGTGGTGACGGCGGAACACCTGGCTGTTGCCGCCGGCGACGTCGTGACGCTCGACCACGAGCACCTGCTTCCCCGCCGATCCCAGGCAGGCGGCGGTCGTCAGCCCGCCCAGGCCGGACCCGACGATGATCGCGTCCCACCGCTCGCTGGCCATCGTGACCTCCTCGGTCGCGTCGATCCCGATGCCATTTTGGCAGGACCGGGTTCGGTGGCGAAGCCCGCATTGGCCGAGGTCCCGACGACGTGGTCCATCGACGCAGCGGGCCGGCGTCGGTGGTCTCCCCTCGAGCGGGGAGGCCAACGACGTTCTTGTCTCGAGGTCAGGGGACGTTGATGACGGTCTCGCAGGCGGTGGCGGTGTCGCCGGTGCCGGAGTTGATGGTGCCGCCGTTGCAGTAGTCGCCGACGAGGTGCGGGCCGCCGCGCAGAGTGTCGGTGCCGTTGTTGCCGTAGAGCTGGTCGTCGCCGGCTTTGCCGGCGAGGACGTCGGCGAAGTTGCCGCCGTAGATGATGTCGTCGCCGAAGTCGCCGGTGAGGCGGTCGTAGAGCCCGCCGCCGTAGATGGTGTCGGGGTCGGTGGGGGAGAAGTCGACGGCGTCGTTGGCGTAGACGAGGTCGGAGCCGTTCTGGCCGCGGATCTCGTCGGCGCCAGGTCCGCCGTACAGCCGGTCGTTGCCGTTGCCGCCGCGGATGATGTCGTTGCCGTCTTCGCCCCAGATGCGGTCGCCTCCGCCGCCGCCGTAGAGGTCGTCGGCGCCGGGGCCGCCCCTGATCCTGTCGTTGCCCTTGCCGCCGTCGATGGTGTCGACGCCCTCCGCGCCGAAGATGTCGTCGAGACCGAGTCCACCGTTGATCGTGTCGTCGCCGCCCATGCCACAGATCGTGTCGTCGCCTTCGAGTCCGTCGATGACGTCGGCGTCAGGGGTGCCGAGGATGACATCGTTGCCGGCGGTCGGCACCTGGCCGAGGGCGAGGTCGACGGTAACGGGCAGGCCGTTGCAGGTCGGCACGATGGCCTCGAGCTGGAGCCGGTCGGACAGGTAGTTGTCGGTGAATCGCGGGGCGAGATCGACGATGTCGTCGAATCCACCGGTCCGCGACGTCCACAGCACCACGTCGTAGAGATCTGTGACGACGGGTACGAACCCGCCGACCAGATCGATGTCGAGCGTGCCGGCCAGGTCGGCGGTACCGGCAGCGGCGAGTTGCCCGTACAGCCCGGTGCCCGGGCGGTCGGCGATCTCGACGACCACGGTACCGGTGGTGTCGTTGGTGAAGCCACCGATCGCGTCGAGTCGGGCGGCTGGGCCGAGACGCAGCTCGCCGGTGTTGCCGAACGACCCGACGGCGGTGAACACGCGGCCGTCGAGCAGGCTCAGGCTGCCGGAGTTGTCGGCCAGGGCGGCCAGGTTGGTGAACACCGAGTTGGGGCCATCCAACACCACGGTCGCAGCATTCGAGGTGAGATCCCCATACGCGCTCAGCGTCAACGTCGCGTCCGCGTGAACGATCCACGTCCCGCCGGCCAACTCGGAACCGGCCACCTGCGGAATCAGGCTGCCGATCTGCAGCGCACCCACGTACACCTCAGCAGTGCCCTGCATGTCCACCGCAATGTCGGCGTCGAAGCTGCTGGTGCCGGTGGAGAAGCCGGTCTTGATGATCTGGCCGGTGGGTTCGTTGAGGAACGTGGCCGAGGTGGTTCCCACGAAGTGGACGTCACCGATGGTGATGAAGTCCCACACCCCGCGGTTG